>JAQWSQ010000128.1 GCA_029243145.1 Planctomycetaceae bacterium
GTCAGCGAACGTTATGGTGTCGCCGAAAATGTTGATGACAGTCGTAAAACGGCTCTTGATCTCATGTCTGCACATCCGAATCTGAACGGTTTCCTGGGTTTTGGTAGTCAGGGACCCATCGGTGCGGGACGAGCAGTTCAAGAGCGCCGCAAGGCTGGCAAAGTTCATGTTGTTGGCCCATTCTCACCTGGTCAGGGCAGGAAGCTTCTTAAAGCTGATATTATTTCCGGCGGATTCATGTGGAACCCTAAGGAAGCAGGCAGGGTTTTTGTGACTCTTGCCGATATGGCTGTTCAAGGCAAAGAAGTGACCGCGGGCATGGATATTCCAGGTCTGGGCGTCGTCAATCCAGACTTCAAGACACACAACATCATTGTCAATCAACTGGTCACAATCAACAAAGATACCGTTGATGAGCTAGCGGCAATGGGCCTCTGAATTGTCACGTTAGAATCCTAGTGCTTGCCTGATACGCTCTCTCTTAGTTCGAGAAGTGACAACATGATTCCCATGATTCAATGCATAAATGTTTCAAAAACATTTGGCGGAGTGCACGCCCTAACTAATATCGACTTCGAGGTGATGCCCGGCGAGGTCCATTGTCTGGCTGGTGAAAACGGCTGTGGAAAAAGCACCTTAATCAAAATCATCGCTGGAGTGTACGCCGCTGACCCGGGCGTGAAGCTTGCACTAATGGGTCAAGAATTCGAAACATTGAGCCCCGCACAGGCACGCCGTGTCGGCGTTGGCGTAATTTGGCAAGATCATGCTCTTTTTCCTGAAATGAGCGTCGCCGAGAACATTGCTATTGAGGGCTTTGTTGGCTCGAACGCCAAGCTTGTGCGGCACAGAGAAATCGAAGAAGTTGCACAAAAAGTCTGCGATCGTCTCGGTGTTAGTTTTGATCTGAATGCACAAGTCAAAACCCTGCCGATTGCCCAAAGACAGCTCGTCGCAATCTGCAGAGCCCTCGTCAGTGATGCTCGGATTATTTTTATGGATGAGCCCACGTCATCACTCACCCAAACAGAAACACAGCATCTCTTAGATGTCGTGCGTACATTGACAGCCGAAAATGTTGCCGTTGTTTTTGTTAGTCACCGTCTTGTGGAAGTCTTGGAAATCGCCGACAGAGTAACCGTTCTACGTGATGGTCAAAAAGTCGGTGTCTATGATGCCAGCGAGATGAGTCTTGTGAAACTGACCGAAAAAATGACTGGATTAACCATCAATCCAACTGTTGTTGGTCAGAACACAAACGACAACGAAACCGTTCTTGAGGTGAAGAACATTTCCCGGACCAGCGAATATAAGGATATTTGCTTTTCAATCGCCCGAGGTGAAGTCGTAGGAATTATTGGTCTGCTTGGAGCCGGGAGGACGGAACTCGCCCTGAGTTTGTTCGGCATGACTCGACCTGAACAGGGCCAGATATACATTGACGGAAAAGCCGTAGAATTCAGATCCAACCTGGAGGCGATTGCTTCTGGAATCGCCTATGTATCAGAAGACCGCTTGTCGCTAGGCCTTATCCAGGCCCAATCGATAGAGAACAATCTGGCATTGACCGTTCTGGATAAAACTCTTGTGTTCGGCGGGCTGTTATCGCTCAAGAAGAAAAAGGAAATCGTTGACCATTGGATCGATGAACTGGGCGTTAAATTAGGCAATACGAGTGATGCAATTTCAACTTTGTCTGGCGGCAACCAACAAAAGATCGCCATTGCCAAGTGGTTGGCTACAAACCCAAGGCTTCTGATACTCGACGCTCCCACGGTCGGTGTCGATATTGGCGCGCGTGAAGGAATTTTTGAGATTGTTCGAGACCTTGCCGACAAAGGGCTCTCGATTCTGCTCATCTCTGACGAAGTGTCGGAGGTCTATTTTAATTGCAACAGAGTCTTGCACATGTCGGGTGGGACCATGCGAAGAGAGTACATCCCTGCTCGTTGTGATTTTTCAGAAATGGAGGATGCCGTTTATGACACGGATATTTAAGACGCATCCTATCGAAACCTGGCTTCTCATAATTATTATTGTGGCTTCCGTAATACTGTCCGTGGTTTCTGAGCAATACTTGACGCTCGTGAATGCCTTTGATCTGCTTAACTCGATATCCATCAACGTTATTTTTGCCGTGGGGCTTCTTGTAGTTCTGATTTCAGGCGGAATTGACATCTCTTTCGCCGTTGCCGCATCCGTCGTTCAGTATCTCGCTTTCTATGTCCTGAGTTACCTCGGTGGCGGTAACTGGTTTATCGGTTTTATCGTTGCGGGCGGATTGGGCATCATGTTGGGCGCCATCAATGCGGGTTTGATCCATTATTTCCGAATAATTTCGATTGTCGTAACCATCGCAACCTTCAACGTTTTTTTTGGATTGCTGATGTTCCTCACCAAGGGCGTAAGTCTATATGACCTTCCCGACTGGTGGACAAGCCGGATTATTATCTTCGAGCGCGAGATGGCCAATGGCAGCTGGGCGGAGCTGACCCTGCCAGCAGTGGTCATGTTTGGTGCAATTTCGGCAACTTGGTTTCTAATAACATTCACATCAATCGGGCGCCAAATATACGCTTTTGGCGACAACCCCGAGGGCGCGCGCCGAATTGGCATCAATGTAGTATCGGTTCAGTTCATCGCATATGGCTGGATGGGCATGATGGCCGGAATTGGTGGCCTAATGCAGGCGCATTTCATGCAGGAGATTGTGCCGAGTGCCTTGATTGGCCGGGAATTGGATGTTCTGGCAGCTGTGGTACTCGGAGGAGCGACACTTGGTGGTGGACGAGGCACCGTCTTGGGTTGTGTGCTTGGCGTATTGCTGATGGCGATCATTCAAAACGGACTAAATTTACTTGGTGTCACACCTTTCGCTTTCAAGGCAATCGTTGGCGTAATCCTCTTGCTGGCAATTACGTTGTCGAATGTTTCGTTCAATGAATTGCGCGTGGGATTGCGCATGAAGAGCACCCAGTGACATGACATCGACGAACCACAGAAATACTAAACGCCATTTTGATGGCGAGGTCGTCGGCTTATTGATATTTCTTATCGCTGTTGTTGTTGCGTTTAGTTTGGCCTCCCCTAACTTCCTGACAGGAACAAACCTATCATCAATGGCCATTCAGCTGCCTGCCTTGGGATTGCTGACGTTGGCAATGTTGATTCCAATCCTGTCGGGCGGACTGAATTTATCGATTACCTATACTGCAAACATGTCGGGATTAGCCCTGGCGTGGACGCTGCAAGCGTTCGGCGGCCCCGAAGCCGGCGTCGAAGTCTTTGTACTTGGTTGCGCCCTGGCTTTGACCGTCGGCGCCTTGAGTGGCTTTGTTATCGGTATCGTCGTTGCCTATACCAAGGCCCACCCTATTCTGATTTCCTTGTCGATGATGATCCTCATGCGTGGTATTGGTGAATTTCTTAGCCGGGGAAAAGACATAACCGGATTCCCCCAATTCGTACAAGACATCGGCCAGGGAGCTATCTGGGGCATTCCAATACCGATGCTGATATTTATGGTTTGCGCGGTCGCCTGGCATATTATCCTGTCTCGAACCCGTCAGGGATTTGGCACATACATGCTGGGCTCCAATATTATGGCCACGGCATATTCTGGTGTTCCCACCAAACGGAACCTGATCGTTCTCTACACACTTTCCGGTCTGATGTGTGCCGTTGCGGGCATCATCATGCTTTCACAGTTCAATTCAGTCCGTGTCGGGCACGGTGAGTCGTTCCTCTTGATCACAGTACTTGCCT
>JAQWSQ010000131.1 GCA_029243145.1 Planctomycetaceae bacterium
GGCCCCATGCAAACCGTAGAAATTGACGTTCATCCGCCCCGCGAACTTCATTCGTGATGGCGAACCAGAAATCTTCGCACAAATTTCATCCACCAAAACAGCACCATCCTCCTCACACCCTTCTTTCAGGACACGCACTAGTGAGAAGACACCTCATCAGAATCATGTCCATTGCTAACGATGCCCCATCTATTGAGTGTCCAAGCAACGCAATAACCCCACAGATAGGCATTCAGGACGATCATCAAGGGTATCATAATTACGTCACCCCAAGTGGGGCCGCAGGTGTTCGGTACCATCACAGGCGTGGCCAGCGGAAATGTGAGAACTAACAGCAGCACAAGTCCGATTTGTTCTGAAGTGCTGGTGAGCCAGTCTGAGTCTAACCACTCGATGAGTGCAAAAAGTCCAATCAACATCACAATCGCCAGCATGTTGGCAAGACTAATCCATCCGCTGAGACTGGGAAAAATGAGCGAGCGTTTCATGAGCGATTGACTTCCTTCCCGCGAAGATTTCTTCATGGGGATATGACTTGGAAATCACTTCTAACAACTCAATGTATGATATCTCCTGGCACAGTCCAGTAAAACAACAATTCCGAAACTCTCAGTGAGCTTCGACTTCCGGGATATCAGTCGCGATCTCGGTTGAAGCCGCCGGAGCCGGTGATTCGGCAATCGGTTGTGGATTCTGGAACGCCGGATCGGGAACTGCCGACAATGTCGGGCCGGTCATCATCGGTTGTGCTAAGACGGGGCCTTGAGGATACATCATCGGTCCGCGAGACGCCGTCATCAGGTTCGATTGGGCCTGATACGCGGTTGTCGGCGTCGAGGAATGGAACGCCGGGTTCGGATTCATTTGAGCGACGCGATTATGAACTTCCGGTTGAGACCAGTTACTGACGAGCGATGATTGGTACATCGCGAGGGCTTCGGGTTGTCGTCCCGTGTCTTGATAAATCTGACCTAATTGTGCCAAGGCAACAGGATGGTTGGGATTGATTTTGAGAGCCGACTGCAATTCCTGTTCGGCTCCTGCATAATTTCCGGTTTCGCGATGCACCCATGCCATCTCGACATGAGCACCCGGATTCTGAGGTTGCGTTGCGACCCAGCCCTGCATCAGCGAAGTCGCCATTTGTGGGCGACCTGATTCCATGTAGGTCGATGCCAAGCCGTGATAACTCGGTTGATGAGCGGGATCGATGTTCAACGCATGTTTGTAACTTTGTTCGGCTCGCTCGACATTACCGAGTTTTTTCATCGCCGTGGCGTAATTACTGATGTTATCTGGACTGTCCGGTTTGTCGGCGACAGCTCGCTTGAACTCATCGGCAGCGAGTTGATATTCCCCCTGCTCAAAATAGGCAATGCCGTTGCTGTTATTCGAGCGAGAGGCGAGTGTGTTACAGCCGGCCAATGCCAATGACATGGTCAGCAGTAATGACAGTCGAACGAGTGTTTTGGAAATAGGCATAGGACTCTCCGGTCCGCGATAGGCGGGAGCGATCGGTGAATGGACGTGTGGAGGGAAAGTTGTGAGGTGTTTTTTAGGCGACCCGGAAATGGGTCACGCGAGAGGATTCCCGCGTTGGTAGGAAATGTGAACGAACTCTAGGAATTCTCGCCAAACGGAGCAAGATCAATCTGAATACTTTTTGCAGATTGAGATAACATGATACTTTGCAGACGTTTACGAAGAGATTGCTTGGAAAGAATACCAGTCAAAACCGTGGGGGAGTTCTGCTGAAGCGGAGAATTCCAGATGCAAAATGCGACGACGCAGTGATGTTTCGGGCGTCGATTGGCCGCTGCAGTGAGACAACATCGGTCGCATGGCGAACACATCACCTGCTTCGGCAATCACCATTTCTCGCGGGACATCCAGATCGAGTTGCTTGCCCGTATGATGCGATCCCGGCGAGACCGATAACGCCCCATTCTCAGACAGAGCCGGGTCAAGATGCACTCGCAGCGTAAGCATTCGAGAGAGCGTTTCGCGGTCTGCTTCTACATGCGGCACACCGGCTTTGATACGAATCTTCTGCCAGTGTGACTCTGCATTTTCAGGGACGACATCCGGCGGTAGCACGGCAATGGTAATGTCTTTATGCCAAGGAAGTGCCCAGGTTTGTCCGGGAGGTTTGTCAAAATACAACACACGGACCAATCCGCAATCGTCACCCAAAGTCGTCGTGAGAAACTCGCGAAGTGCCGGCTGTTGAGAGACCTGGAAGACCTCGGGCCACATCTGCAACACATTCCGGGCGGCATACACCAAACCAGATCGATTGCGAATCGACGCAGAATCGTGCGATTCCTCCAACAAAGGATCGAGATGATTACACAATCGGGCAATCTCGTTTTCCGAAAAAACAGATTGCAGCAACAGACAACCTTCTTGCTCCAAAGCCGACAGGCTTTCGTTGGAAATATTTGTGCAGGACTGCATCAAATCAGACTCCGTTCTATTTTAGCAACTCGACAAACGCTCAAATTCCCACGATCAAATCCAAAATCTCCATGAGGAAATACTGAGATTGTCTCAGTCGGTATTGGTCTCTGAGCGAGCGTCGTCCATAATGCATAATACTGTAGAGTCTCTTCAGAATATATTGCTTGCTACGAAAGCTATCATGTCAATCAGACTGTTTGTCGTCGGGCTTATGTTGTTGGCCGGTTGTGGTCGCAATGTTGAAGTCAATGAAGTGACCGAAGTGACCGCATCGGAAGATTCTCTACCCAAAAATGTTCCCGCTATTTCAGTCACCGAGAATGACTGGCCGTGGTGGCGGGGAACTTCGCAAACGGGCGTCGTCACCGATCAGGAAATTCCTACCGAATGGGGACCAGAAACAAACGTCGTTTGGAAGACAGAAATCCCCGGTCACGGACATGCTTCTCCCACCATTGTTGGTGACCATATTTTTCTGGCTACTGCCGATGAAAAAGCAGAGACCCAATCGGTCTTGGCGTACGACCGAGAGACGGGAAAGAGTCTCTGGATGAAGCAGTTACATTCAGGAGGTTTGACCGGCAAAGAAGGGATGCACCAAAAAAGTTCGCATGCCTCATCCACCATCGCTTCCGATGGAGAACGAGTTTTTGCCATTTTTCTGAACAACGATCAATTGCACGCGACGGCTCTCGATTTCAAAGGCGAGATTGTCTGGCAAGAAACCATTGGCGCGTTCTCTCCCAAGTTTGGGTATGCCCCTTCTCCGATTCTCTACGAATCGCTCGTCATCTTCGCGGCTGATAACTGGGGTGGTGGATATCTCTCGGCCCACAATCGTTTGACGGGAGAACTCGTGTGGCGCATCAAACGCCCGGCGACTTCCACTTACTCGACTCCAGTGATTGTCGAACGCGATCACCAAGACCTGATAGTGATCAGTGGGTGCGAAAAAGTCGCCGCTTTCAACCCACTCACGGGAGAAGAAATCTGGACGACCAACGGAACCGCTGAAGCAACCGTGGGGACCACGATTTGGGAAGGGAACAAGATCATCGCCAGCGGAGGCTACCCCGGAAAGAACACCATCTGCATCAATGCCGAGACGGGCGCAGAAATCTGGCACGTCAAAGATCATGTCTATGTTCCCTCGCTGGCCGTGAAAGACGGCTATGTTTACACGGTCGACGATGACGGAATCGCCTTCTGCTGGAGTGTTGAAGATGGTAAAGAACAGTGGAAAAAACGCATCGGTGGGAACTTCAGTTCTTCTCCGGTGATCGTTGATGACAAAGTGATGATCACGAATGAAGAGGGGACAACGGTCGTCTTCGAAGCCAATCCCGCAGCATTCAAATTGATCAGCAAAAACACTTTGGGAGAAGAAGCGTTCGCGAGCCCGGTCGTCATCGGCAATCACATCTATCTGCGACATGCTGATCGCGGCGGCAATCGCCAAGAAACCCTCTACTGCATCGGTCAAGTGGAAGAGTTGTAAAGAATTTATCTTCACAACGATATTCTTCGCCCCGTGTTGAGTTCTCACGCTGTCTGAATGTCTAGCCTGAATGTTATGGATGGCAGCCGCAATCCGTGAAATCGGAAAAATCGTTTAGGCATTCCCCCGGTAGTCGTCTCTTTTTGCTTATGGATTTGGGTGACTCAGGACGAAGTTTGCTTTACGGGAAACCTCCTTTCCCGCTCTAACAATCGTTTCATTGACTCGCTAGAGAACATTAAGCTTCAGCGGGATTATTGAAATGAGGACGTTTCCACGGAACAGGAATTCTTGAAATGCGATCATCAAACACGGTTCTGCTATTTTCCCTGATCGCTCTCACTTTGGGAATGAATGCCGTCACACACGCCAGTTTATTGAGCGAACTGTCGGAACTCGATATCCATTTTCTCTCTGCACAAGAGTCGTGCACACAATCAAGCTGTGACGCTTCGACTTGCTGCAGTTGTACCCCTGAATCGATTGTTCCCAATATGATCGGTGGGGATTCGCTCGGCATTCCCTACGACAACGACACGATAGAAGCGCGATTAACCTACCAACATTTTCTACGTGTGGCCGACAACAACAGCCCAATCCCTCGTGATCGCGTCGCCTTTGGCTACAAGCTTTATCGCAATGCATAGGTCGTAGAGGGTGGGAATAATGATGTCGGACCTGACCAGGAACACGACATTCAAGAATTCCAAGTCCGTATGGAAAAAACGCTTTACGACGGCATGATGTCTGTCGAAGCTATTCTTCCCTGGGCCTATACAACGGATTCCACTCAACCAGATTCGGTCTCAACTCCCCAGCTCAATTCTGAATTGGGGAACATCGGATTGGGCCTCAAAGGAGTGTTGTGGGAAGATGGCAAGAACTTCTGGACGGCGGGACTTCTTGCAGAAATCCCAACCGCTGATGACCGGAGAAGAACAACGGGGAGTAGATCACTGAACGAGGAAGTGTGGCATTTCACACCTTATCTGGCATTTCTGTTGCAACCCACTGAGAAGTTATATGTTCAAGGATTTGGGGGAGCACGTTTGTCTCATCGAGATACGAGAGAAATTGGTGGTAGTAATCGCAACTTGAATAGCCCTGATTTATTCACACTGGATATCGGTACCGGATATCGACTCCACGAAAACAGTGAAGGGCTCATTCGCGCGGTCACGCCAACTGTCGAACTTCACTACACAAGTTCATCTGATGCAGTGGATCAGGGCTTACCATACTACAGAGCTTTAGGAGGCGTCGATTTTTTGACATTGACCGCAGGTAGCACCGTACAGGTGCGTGACAACACAACTGTGACTGCAGGCTTCGCCTTTCCGCTCCGCACGAATCATTTCAGCGATGGCGATGATTTCATCGGCCCCACAGATCGCCAGTTCGATTGGTCGTTCATGCTCCAAGTCAACCTCTTCCGACTTTGAAATCTCTCAGTTAATGTTTGCGATTCGCACGATGACTGACGACAATTGATTCCTCACCCTGTGAAATCATTGCCGTGAGGAATTACCATCGTGCTAAAGCATTTCGTGTTGTGTCTGTTACTTGCCTTCTGCAATCAAATCTCGGTTGCCGCCGAGCGTCCTCCTAATATCGTTCTCATTGTCAGTGACGATCAGGGCTACAACGACCTTGGTTGTCTCGGCAACTCAAACATTCGCACGCCGAATCTCGACCGACTGGCGGCTGAAGGTGTTCGCTGCACCAACTTTTATGTCAGTTGGCCCGCCTGCACTCCCTCGCGCGGGTCGATATTGACCGGTCGCTATCCCCAACGCAACGGCCTCTACGATATGATCCGTAACGACGTGGCCGATTACGGCTACAAGATCCCGCCTGAAGAATACGCGGTCTCACCCGAGCGAGTTCTCGGCATGGACACTCGTGAAGTGATGATCTCTGATGTTCTTAAAGAACAAGGATACACAAACGCGGTCTTCGGGAAATGGGATGGTGGATCGCTCAAACGATACCTGCCACTGCAACGCGGGTTTGATGAGTTCTACGGTCTCGTCAACACGGGCATCGATTACTACACGCACGAGCGATACAGCGTACCGTCGATGTATCATGACAACGGCCTGACCGAGAAAGACAAAGGAACATACGCCACGTATCTGTTCCGCGATCATGCCGTGCGATTCATCGAAGAGAATCACGAACGACCGTTTTTTCTGTATCTTCCTTTCAACGCTCCACACGGTTCGTCGAGTCTCGATCCCAAAATACGCGGTACGGTTCAAGCACCCCAGAAATACAAAGACATGTATCCGCATCTGGCAGAAGCAGCCGTCTACCAGAAAGGTCAACGGTATGGAAAGCCGGCAATGGTTCCGTCCAAAGCGATGAGATACCGAGATTACCTGGCTGCGATGACCTGCATGGATGACGCTATCGGCGATGTACTGGATCAACTCGAAGAACACGACCTGTGGGACAACACCTTGGTCATCTTCTTCTCCGACAATGGTGGCAGTGGTGGTGCCGATAATGCGCCGTTGAGAGGTCACAAAGCTCAGATGTTTGAAGGGGGCATCCGCGTGCCTTTCATTGCACGGTACCCTGGCCATATTCCTCCCGCGTCAGTATGTGACGAATTTTTAACCTCGCTTGAACTCTTTCCAACTCTCAAAAAACTTGCCGAAGCAACCGTACCAAACGAAGAGATACTTGACGGTTTCGACATGCTACCTGTGCTGTCTGGCAAGGAGTCGTCAAAACGCAGCGAGATGTTCTGGAAGCGACGGGGAGACGTTGCGGCGAGAGTTGGTCATTGGAAATGGGTTGATTCAGCACGAGGCTCCGGGCTGTTTGACCTCTCAAACGACATCGGCGAGAAGAAAGATCTTTCGCAATCGCATCCCGAGAAACTGAAAGAGCTAAAACGGGCGTTTACCGACTGGATGACCGAGATGGAAGCCGCCGAGCCGAGAGGTCCATTTCGCGATTATTGAGAGATTGAGTGCGTTCAGTTGATCCGATGATCGTTCTGGATTCAAATAGACGTTCTTCAATACACACATTCTTTGATCGATTGCCGGGGTTTTCCTATGTTATCGCGATTACTTTGCCTTTCTTGTCTCGTGAGCTGTCTACTCGCTGCTATGGCTTCCGCCCATGACAAACCGAACATCATCGTGATTATGGCAGACGATATGGGATACGGCGATGTCTCCTGTTACGGGGCGACAGAGCTTTCCACGCCGAACATCGACAAACTGGCCTCCGAAGGAATGCGATTTACGAGCGGTTATTGTTCCGCTTCGACTTGCACTCCGACACGCTATTCGTTGCTGACCGGAAATTATGCCTTCCGCACCAAAGGAACAGGCATCGCTCCGCCGAATGCTCCCGCGATCATTAAACCGGGAACAGAAACCATCGCGTCGTTGCTGAAGAAAGCCGACTATCAAACGGCCGTCATCGGGAAATGGCATCTCGGTCTGGGAGGAGACAACGGACCGGATTGGAACGGACAACTCAACCCCGGACCGCTCGAAATTGGATTCGATACCTGCTTTCTTCTTCCCACCACCAATGATCGCGTACCGCAAGTTTACGTCAAAGATCACAAAGTTCTGAATCTCGATCCCAAAGATCCGCTGTGGGTGGGGAATAAAAAACCGAGCGAAGATCATCCGACAGGCATCACGCATCGCGACACATTAAAGATGGATTGGTCGCACGGCCATAACTCAACCATCCATAACGGCATCAGTCGCATTGGTTTTTATACGGGTGGACACGCAGCTCGATTCCGAGACGAAGATCTTGCCGACAAGTGGGTCGAAAAGTCGGTCGAATTTATTGAAGCCAACAAAGAGAAACCGTTCTTCCTGTTCTTCTCATCTCACGATCTCCACGTTCCTCGAATACCTCACGAACGATTTCAGGGAAAAACGAATCTCGGCTTCCGTGGCGACTCCATCATCCAGCTCGACTGGTGTGTCGGCGAACTGATGAAAACCGTTGATCGGTTGAACCTATCGGAAGACACAATGATTGTATTTTGCTCGGATAACGGACCGGTGATGGACGACGGCTATAAAGATTTCGCACTCGAAAAGCTCGGCAATCACAAAGCCGCCGGTCCTTACTCAGGAGGCAAGTACAGTGTCTACGAGGGAGGCACACGAACGCCGTTCATCACTCGCTGGAAAGGGCACATTCCGAGTGGAGTTTCTGACGAAATGGTGTGTACCATCGATCTGGCTGCCAGCTTTGCGAGCATGGTTGAAGTCGAGCTTCCAGCGGAAGCATGTATTGACAGTTTCAATGTCTCTGCGGCGTTGTTAGGAGAAATGAATGCCAAAGGACGCGAACACCTCATCCAACAGGATAATGGAAGTAGCGGGACATTCGGGCTTCGCGTCGGAGACTGGAAACTGCAACGACACTCTCGAAAGTCCTCTCGAAACAGAATTGTTGAACAACAACTGGCCAACACAAAAGTTCCGGAGTTTCAGTTGTTTAATCTCGCCAAAGATCCCGCAGAGAAAAACAACGTCATCGAGAAATACCCAGAAGTGGCCGAAGCAATGAAGCAGAAACTCAATATTCAGATTGTGGCTGGTCGTTCGCGTTTCGATGAGTGAGGGGACGGTTCGAGCCTATAGGAAGGGTCTCACTCCCCAAAAGCACCGCTAATCTGATCGATCATGAGACTTATGACGACTGAAAGAAGACGTTTTCTTGTTTCATCGCTCCGATCACAGTATCTCGATCTTTCAGCCAGTCTCGGCTTCGGCTAAATTAGGTGCTATTGCTCAATCATTCTCATAATTGCGAGTTTCAGGTTGTCTCACATGCGAATTCTGATGGCAGCTTCCGAAGCCTACCCGTTCTTCAAAACGGGGGGACTCGCCGACGTGGCATCCTCTCTGAGTCGTGCACTGAACGAACTGGGGCACGAAGTCTGGTTGTTCGTACCGTATTACCGCAAGCTGTATGAAGAAAAGGCAGGTCGTCTGCCGCAATTAGAAAGAAGCGGACTGACCGTCGAAATCCCGATGTCGTCCAAATTGGTCAAAGGGGAGCTTCTGTGGACTCGGTTGCCGCAATCCGATGTCACCGTGATGATGATCGACCAACCTGAATACTTTGGTCGCAATTCGTTGTATCAAGAGAATGGTGGCGACTACGAAGACAACTGCGAACGGTTCTGCTTCTTCAACCGGGCCATCATGGAAATCGCTCGGCGACTCATTTTGCGCCCTGATATCATTCATGTGAACGACTGGCAAACGGGGCTGATGCCAGCATTGCTCGACATTGAGTATCGGCAGCAATCTGCGTTTCGAGAGACGGCCTCGGTGATGACGATTCACAATCTCGCGTTTCAAGGTCGATTCTGGCATTGGGACATGCTGCAAACGGGTCTCGACTGGAGATACTTCAATTGGGAACAAATGGAATCGTTCGGCCAATTGAATCTGCTGAAAACAGGTCTCGTCTTTGCTAACAAGATCACCACCGTCAGCCCGACGTATGCCCGTGAAATTCAAACCGAGAAGTTTGGACACGGGTTGGAAGGTGTGTTGAAAAACCGATCTGAAGACTTACTGGGAATCCTGAACGGTATTGACGAAAACGATTGGAACCCAGCCATCGATCCTGCACTCGCGAAAAACTACGATCTGCAAACCGTCATGCAGGGCAAAGCGGCTAACAAAGCCGAGCTGCAAAGCCGACTGGGGCTCAAAGAAGACCCTGCATCGATGATGTTCGGCATGGTGTCACGAATCACCGATCAAAAAGGTCTCGACCTCATCACGGCTCGTGCCGATGAGTTTCTCCAAGAGAACATTCAAATGGTGTTTCTCGGACAAGGAGATCCCTTCTTCGAACACAAACTTCGGGAACTAAGTGACCGTCATCCTGACCGCGTTTCAGTCACCATCGGATTCGATGAAGAGTTGGCTCACTTGATCGAAGCGGCCAGCGATGCCTACTTGATGCCGAGCAAGTTTGAGCCGTGCGGTCTGAACCAGATGTACTCTTTGAAATACGGCACACTTCCCATCGTACATCAAGTGGGTGGCTTGGCAGACTCTGTTCGTGATGCCTCGAAGGCGAACATTGAAGCGGGAACCGCAACTGGATTTGTTATGCTCGAATACACCGAAAAATCGTTGTGCGAACAAGTCGACCGGGCTCTCACGCTATACAAAGACCGGGCGATGTGGTATCGCTTGGTACAGACAGCCATGACGCGGCCTTTCTTCTGGAAACGAAGTGCCGAGAAGTACCTGTCTGTGTATCGAGCAGCTCGTGAATCGTTGATTTCCTGAAGACATATTCGTTCTATGTTCCGCCGCGCCGCCGGGATCCTCCGACTGACTGAATTTTCCATGCGATCATATCAAGCATCGCACACAATACGGAAGTTGATCCAACTATGACGACTGCAAGCCTGGCACTCTTCTGGCACCAGCATCAACCCTATTATACCGACGATGTTTCTGGTGAAACCTTAATGCCATGGGTCCGTCTGCACGGCACCAAAGATTACATCGGGATGGCTCTTCACATCAAAGAGGTTCCCGAGTTTCGCTGTTCGATCAATCTGGTCCCCAGTTTGTTAGCACAGATTTTGGCTTACACTGACCGAAACGGCAGCGACCGACATCTCGATGTGAGTCGCGCGCCGGCCGACAGCTTGAATCTGGATGACGCGGTCTATTTGCTCGATCATTTTTTCATGGCCAATGCGGACAACATGATTCGTCCGTATCCTCGATATCGCGAGCTTTACAGCAAACGGGGCATGGGGACCGATTCTGCGGAGAACGCGCTACCTCGTTTTACAGAACGCGATATTCGCGACCTACAAGTCTGGAACAACCTGACCTGGTTTCACCCATTGCTGTTCGAGCGAGATTCCGATCTCAAAGACTTCCTCGACAAGGGGCAAGGCTGGACCGAAGCCGAAAAACAATGGCTACTCGACAAACAGCGTGACATCTTGGCGGAAATTATTCCGCTGCACGCCGAGCTCCAAAAGGGTGGTCAGGTCGAACTGACAACAACACCGTTTTATCACCCGATTCTCCCACTGCTTTGGGACAAACATTCGGCCCGCGAAGCCATGCCTGGGTGTCCGATGTCCGAACATCTGGAACAGTATCACGAAGATGCCATCATTCAACTAAACCGTGCCGTCAAATTTCACGAAGAACTCTTCGGAGAAAAACCGCGTGGCATGTGGCCGTCGGAAGGATCAGTCTCGCAAGACATTCTGCCCGCCATTGCCGAAACCGGTATCAAGTGGATCGCAACCGACGAAGAGATTCTCGCCGAATCAACGGGTGGCTGGGTCTCTCGCGATTCGCAAGGACATGTCCGCAATCCCGAGATGTTATTCCGACCGTGGCAGCTCGATGCCGATGGTCGGCAGATGGGAATCGTTTTTCGCGACCATGCCTTGTCTGACCTCATCGGTTTTCATTATCAACGGGGAGACTCGGCCCACGCAGCTCACGATCTTCTCGGCAAAGTGGCCGGAATCGGTCGCGCATGTGCAGAACAGGGACGACCGGCACTCGTGCCCATCATTCTCGACGGAGAAAATTGCTGGGAATATTATGCCGACGGCGGCGTCAAGTTTCTGCGAACCTTGTATCAGGAGTGTGTCAAACATCAGGAAGTTGACTCGACAACAGTTAGCGACTTCCTCGAAAAGCACCCTCCCACCGATAAAATCAACCGTCTGTTTGCCGGCAGTTGGATCAGTCACAACTTCGCTATCTGGTACGGGCATCAAGAAGACCGCGATGGTTGGGACCGTCTACACGAAACTCGCGACTATCTGGTGAAGAAGCAAGATGATCCCGAGATCGACCCCGAACTGATTCAGAAAGCGTGGGAAGAAATCTACATCGCTGAAGGATCGGACTGGTTTTGGTGGTACGGCGACGATCATTCATCAGCGTTGGACGAATTATTCGATCAATTGTTCCGACGACATCTACGAAACGTCTATGAACTTATGGGCGATTCCGCACCTGCCGAATTAAGTCGCCCCATTACCAGCACCGTCACTCAACAACTGCATTCGCACCCCAACCGCTTTCTTCCCGTCAAAGTCGACGGGCGAGAAGCATTTTTTGAATGGATCAACGCCGGGTGTTACGTGAGTGGTTCCCAACGTGGAACGATGACTCTTGTCACGGATGGGCTCACCCAGAAACTGTGGTTCGGCTTCGATCAGGACAATCTCTTCATTCGCCTTGATACCATTGGCTTGACTGCTGCTGACTTCAAAGAAGTGGACGAGATTCGAGTCCACTTTGTGGAACCAACGGGCTATGAAGTCAGTGTGACAGGGTTTGAAAATCCCGATCAACTGACGGTTTCGATCATCCACGAAGGCACAAAGTCTGTGTCAGCGACTTGCTCTGCTGCTGTGGGTGAAATCTTTGAAATGGCAATCAACCGCTCAGCCATGAACTTGAAAGAGCAGGACAGTCTGCACTTTTTCGTCGAACTGCTTCACGGCTCGAACAGTCTCGACCGTGCTCCCAACGAAGGAACGATTGAAACGAGCGTCCCCGCCAAAGATTTCGAAAACTTCATGTGGCAGGTTTGATTCCCGAACACTCAACACCCGTTTCAAGATGTCAAGATTCGGTGAATGGGGGACACACCTCGACCGAATCTTGACCAAATGTTGAATCAAATCTTCCCAAATCTTGATTCCGAATCTTGTGTACCCTTGAGCAAGTTGTTGGCGTTCATGGGGTTGCGTGGATTGCTTCGTCATGAAGAGATATCACTTTTTGTGTGGACGCATTTTCTACGTCACGCGAGATTGCCTCCTTTCTCACGTTGCAGCGGTCGTCATTGATAAACACACAACGACAATCGAACCCATCCAATGTGCTTGCGCACAATGGCTATGGCTAAATCAAATTGCCAAAGATCGAATCGCCGTCAGGCGAACCACGAACGCTAACTCTGGTAGAGCGCGTTTGGCAAGATGAGTTTGATCGATCATTTTTGACGCAAAGCCACCGAGACGCGAAGAATCGCGAAGAGATTCATTATGTAATCGGGTGGCACTAGTCGGCTTGTCCGCCAGTGTGAAAAATATTACACGGCGACGCAGAGAAATCATTTTAACCGCACAGTTCGCAGAGAGCGCGGAGAATATTACGATACCTAAGTTGACTCACGCAGAGGCGCTGAGACGCAGAGAACATAAATTAACCCACTCGAATAGGATAGGACCGATCGTTCGTTGATCGGTATGCCGCAGCCAAAAGAGGCCAAATCGAGTTTTGTAGGTTATGATCCCGCAGGACTTCCTGTCGGGATATCAGCCACAAAAAGCACGAAGTGACACGGAAAAATGGTCTGAGTGATTTTTTGTGTTTATTGTGGCCATCAAGAAGAAAAGAACCGGGGATAACACTGATGTCGCGGATCAAAAATCAATTCGTGATATTCGAGTCATTCGTGGTCTTGTTGAACCAATTCAGCAGGCTGGATTAGCAAAGTGTATCCCAGCATTCCATCCAATGATGATGAATTATGTTGTGTTACAACTCGCTGCGATGCTTTCTATTTACCAAACTTTCCACCACGGTTTGTCGGTATCCGGATTGTCCGCGTCAGTCTCGCGCTCTGCAGGATGATCGGAAATTGAGGGCGTCTCGGCTGGTTTGGGACTGACCATCTCGGCAGATAACCGAGGCGGCGCAACGAGCGGGTTTTCTGCCAGCCATTCGGCATATTGCCGATCAAATATTTCGCGCAAGGCATCGAAGTCGTACTCCGACTCGGGAGCACTCAGGATCTGCTCACGAGCCACCGATTCAAGATCTTCCGGGTAGTGATCGGTAAAATAATACGCCGTGAAGGCGTTGCCTTCGTCGTTCAAATCTTCATTGGTGAATTGGCAATCGCACTGTTGAATCAGAAACTCGGCTCCCGTCATGTTTCCCGAGATGACTTGCTCCACGGTGGTTCGGTCAGACTCGTCTTCGGTATGCAGTTCGCCCGCCCATCCC
Source organism: Planctomycetaceae bacterium (assembly GCA_029243145.1). Lineage (GTDB taxonomy): Bacteria > Planctomycetota > Planctomycetia > Planctomycetales > Planctomycetaceae > JABURQ01. The sequence goes on from JAQWSQ010000131.1 coordinate 13,987, forward strand.
TGAAGCAGACACCATTTCAAATACACTCCAATATGAGCGGCGGCGACCGCCCAACGTTCATTCTCTTCGAATTCCGGAGTCGAATCGTAATGCCAGGAAGCATCATCGTATTTCATGAATATGCTTCCCTTAATGCAAGTTCAGTCAATAGGTCAGTAATAGTCCGTAGGTCGGGTTGTCGAAACATCAGACGTGCGGTGCCACGTCCGCCTTGAGAGAATCCTTCGAGTGCGCGACCCGAGCGGTCGGCAATCGTATGGTAGGTTTTATCGACGTGAGGAATCAGCTCTTTGATGAAGACGCTGGCTCCTTGAGCTTGGGGGGCGTCGGGCATGTTGTAATGACTGACGGGGCCGCCGTTGACGAAGACATATATTGTGGGCGGGATGACGCCTTTGCTTTGTGCTTTGTGAATGTACTCCGCGAGCTTGACTGATTTGGTTTCGGATCCCGGTCGTCCGCCGTGTAGGTAATAGACGACGGGGAATTTCTGGTCCTTACTTACGTCATACTTTTCTGGAAGATAGATACAGTAGCCGACATCGGTTTTCAGAGAGGGAGACATGAAGGTCGCGTGTTTGAGGCCCGGCACGTTGGTCTGCTTGAGTTGATTGACCCATTTGAAGGGTGCGGGTTTCTTTTTGGTCTGTTGTTTCTCTTGAGCACTTGCGGGGAGAGTCGTACTGAGTAGGCACAACAGTGGAGAAAGGAAGTGAATCAGGCGGAATGGCTTCATGGTTGGCCTCAAAAAAACGTACGAAGTATGTGAAATGGTGTGTCACATTATTGAACCCTGAACCAGATAGCGACTCAAGAGTCGAAATCAGATATACTCTGTTTCTGCAAAACCGTAGGGTCCGCTGTGCGGACCAATGTGTTGACTCACGCAGAGGCGCTAAGACGCGGAGAATAACAAAACTGAAATGGCACAATGGAAACAATCGCACTGTCGATTCTGGCGCGAACCCTTCCCGCGTGCTTGCGCACAGCGGGCTATAAATTTGAAAAATGACGACGTTATGTAGGTCAGGCTGTGCCTGACAAGTTTCCAGAGACCGACCGATGATTGATTTGAGAAGCAGTTTTGTCCTTGAATTGGTTCACACAATTCCAAAAGCAACTTGAACTTTTGAAATGTCAGGCACAGCCTGACCTACTGTTCTCACTACATTTTTCGGACCATAACTTTTTTTCTTCTCTTCCTGATTTCCTGCATTCCTAATCTTCTCTAAGATCCGCACAGCGGACCCTACAATTTAATGACTGACCCATTTCCACAATCCTGCCAGCCCTGCAGTCGTACTTTATCGGTGGCGATGTTGACTACGCTGTTGGGTGGTTTGGTGGTGGCGTTGTTGCTCGAATGGCCGCGGATAAACTTGGCGATGGAGTCGGGACGGTGGGGGAGTCTGCTCTTCAACTTTCATTACGACAGCACATTGCCTTTGATTTTGTTTCTGCTGTTGCCGGTGGCGTGGTTGTGGCCGGGACGTGAAAAGTTGGTTCCCGATCAGCATCCGTCCCGATTGAAAATGATTGTCACGGCGATTGTGTTGGGGGGCTTGTCGCTATTCATGAGTCATTATGTGGCGAACATGGATGTCCACGGCAAAGCTTTTGGCGAACGGCCTCCCGCTTACCACGATGAATACAGTTATCTCTTGCAGGCAGAAACTTATCTCGACGGACGTGTTTCTTATCCCGTTCATCCGACGCATCCCGAACTTTTCTCGCAGTTTCATGTCGTGAATGAAGATCGATTTGCGAGTCGATATTTTCCCGCGACCGGATTGGTGATTGCACCCGCGATCAGAGCCGGCAATCCGTATTGGGGACATTGGCTCTGCGGCGCGTTGACGACGATCTTCATCTTTCTCGCCGGCAATGAACTCGGAGCATACAAGACAGGGCTGTTCGCCGGTCTGTTTTGTGCATTGTCGCCCGCGTTGGCGTTGTTCAGTAACCTGATACTGGCCCATCATCCGACGTTGTTGGGGCTATCGTCGTTTCTCTACTTCTATTTGTTGATGTGGCGGACAAAGTCATTTTCAGTGGGGATACTCGCGGGAGTAGGGCTGGCATTTGCAATGCTCTCCCGTCCAATGGCGGCCGCGGGATTCGCCTTGCCGATGGGTGTTGTCTTACTGGTGAATCTGATTCGTCCGGTGCGCTGGGTTCACGATGAAACAATGCCGTCTCGCAAGATGGTCTTCGGTTTGAATTTGGCGGTGGGATTCCCGATTGTTGTGGGGTTATTGATTTTGCTGCCGATCAACAAATCCATCACCGGTAACGCGACCAAGTTACCGTATGCGCAGTTTCAGGAGGTCTATACCCCCAAGCATATTTACGGCTTCAATAACGTCGAACGAGGTATGGGCCAACGTCAGAAAGAAGTCTATGCGAAGTACGATGATTGGGCCGAGAACCTGACTCCCAAATCGGCACGAGAGAAAGCGGCCACACGATTTGTCTCCAGTTTGAAATGGACGTGGGGTATCGTGCCACTCACGATGGCGGGACTCTTTTGTTTAGTGCTATCCGTCGAGTTACGGAACCGTTGGACGATGATGTTAGCTGTGATCGTTTCGATTTATCTGGCGCACATGCCGTACTGGTTTACCGGTATTCAGGATTGGCATTACGTCTTTGAAAGTTGTCTGATCTGGTTTTTGCTGATGGGGGAAGTCACGCGGGTTGTCTGGGGGATCTCTCAAAAGAGTGGTCGGCCGCTGCTCAAGTATTGGTGGTTGGCGATGCTGGCGGCTCCCATGTTGACGATGTTTGTCTCCGCTGGGGAATGGTGGCCCATCGCGCGTCTCAAAAATGAAGCCCAGATGATCACCTTTTCTCGACAGAAATTTGAGAGGTTCGACAGCACTGTTGAGCGGCAGATTGGTGATCGAAAGGCATTGATTCTGATCCATCACGACGAAGCCGACCTGCACATCGATTACATTCAGAATGATCCGAGTTGGGAAGGACAAATTCTTCGCGGTCGATCCGATGGCGGTCGCCCTGATGCCGAGCGTTTCAAAGAGTTAAGGGATGCGTTCCCCGACCAGGAGATCTGGTATTATGATGTCGCAAAATCGAAGTTAGAGAAGCTGAAGTAAGTGATTTCGTCAAGAAATGATTTATCAACGCACATCGATGTGTTATGCTTTGAGCATTGAATTCAATCGTTTCTGAAGCCGCCCGGACGAGGTGAAGTTTGCTCAATTTGCTCGATTATGGATTGCCGCTTTGCGACGGGGTTTCCCGACGGACGATGATGCGCATGGGGAGTTTGGGGCTGGGGGGACTATCTTTGCCTCAATTGTTGGGCCAGCGAGCCAGAGCGAATGAGAATCCGCCTGCGAAAGCGAAGAATGTCATTCTATTCTGGCTGACCGGTGGTGTCCCGCAACACGATACTTGGGATCCCAAACCGGATGGTCCTGATTCTGCCCGGACACCGTTTGGAGTCATTCCAACATCGACGCCCGGCTTGAATATCGGTGGTTTGATGCCGATGACCTCGCTGTTGACGCATCACATGGCCGTGATCCGATCGATGTCGACGGGTGATAATGCGCATTCTTCGAGTGGTTATCAGATGTTGACCGGCGTGCCTCACATTCCGCTCAGTCGAGAAAATGCTTTGCCGGGGGCACCCAATGATTGGCCCTCACTGGACGCGATGATTCGGACACAAATTCAAAACCAGCAAGGCTTGCCTTCGTCGATTACATTGCCCAAACACATCGCCAACGTAGGTGATAAAACTTGGCCGGGACAAGGGGCGGGAATTCTTGGTCAGCAGTATGATCCCTGGTTGTTGACCTGCGATCCCTCGGAAGAAAAGTTCCAGATTCCTGCGCTGTCGTTGCCGGAGGAAGTGAGTCAGGTTCGACTCGACCGTCGATTGGGGCTGTTGGAGCAAGTCGATCAGCATTTGAATAAGCTCGACGGACATGCCTCGACTGCGAAGTATGATTTACGGACATCTCAGGCGATTGAGTTGCTAGCCGGGCAAGGAGCGCGACAAGCATTCGACCTTTCCAAAGAGTCGGACAAAGTCCGTGATCGTTATGGACGGACGAAGTTTGGTCAATCTGTTTTGCTCTCACGTCGATTGATCGAAGCCGGTACGACGCTCGTGCATATTAACTGGCAGCAGATTGAAGGGAAAGAAAACAACGGCAGTTGGGATACTCACAAGAAACATCACGAGTCACTCAAGGGTTGGCTGATGCCGATCATGGATCGTTCGTTTTCGGCACTCATCGAAGATCTGGAACAGCGCGGTATGCTCGATGAAACACTCGTGGCCTGGGTCGGAGAGTTTGGTCATACCCCCAAGATCAATGCGCGGGCAGGCCGCGATCATTGGGGCAGTGCGTTTTCGATTGCTCTCGCGGGTGGTGGCATCAAGGGTGGCACAGTGATCGGTAAAACCGACAAGCAGGCGGGGCAGGTTGTGGAAGATCTTGTTCGTCCGGCTGATTACATTGCGACGGTGTTGCATTCTCTGGGGATCTCGCCCGAGACCATCGTTCACGATACGGAAGGCAGGCCGATTCCGTTGTCTCGCGGAAAAGTGATCGATTCCATCGTTTCTTAGAACGCGTGAAACTTAGCTGTCGCGTTTTGACTTGGTGCGAAAAAAATGGACAGCGTCAATGCCGCTAGGTTCTCGTTGCACGCATTCTAATCAATCGAATGAACCTTGCTTCGTCAACTCCCGGAATAGTCCCAGCAGCTTCTGGGTGATTGGTCCCGGCTTGCCGCTTCCGATTTGTCGTCCATCAAGACTGATGACGGCAATCACCTCGGCGGCGGTTCCTGTCAGAAAACATTCATCGGCGACATAAATGTCGTGTTTCGTCATGGCCACTTCGCGGACCTCCATCCCGGCTTCTTCAGCCAATCGCATCACCGCATAGCGTGTGACACCTTCGAGGATGCCGGCATCGTTGGGAGGCGTCATCAGCACACCCTTTTTGATGATGAAGATGTTGTCTCCGGTACACTCGGCGACTTCGCCTTTGTGATTGAGCATCAAGGCTTCAATGGTTCCACCATCAGTGGCTTCGACTTTTGCCATAATGTTATTGAGGTAATTGAGTGACTTGATCCGCGGGCTGAGCGCCGCCGGATGATTGCGGATTGTGCTGGCCGTAATCAACGGCAAGCCATTGTCGTAGATTTCCTGCGGGTACAGGGTAATGGTGTCGGCAATGATGATGACTTGCGGGTTACTGGTTTTACGGATATCAAGACCCAATGCGCCCGCGCCACGCGTGATCACCAAACGCACATACCCATTTTCGATCCCGTTGGCTTTCACCGTATCTGCGACGGCTGCGGTCATCTCTTCCGGGGAGATCGGAATCTCTAACCGGATGGCTCGGGCCGATTCGTAAAGTCGATCAATATGTTCATCGAGTAGAAACACTTTGTCATAATAGACACGAATGCCTTCGAACACGCCGTCGCCGTACAAAAGACCATGATCAAAAACGGAGACCATGGCTTGTTCTTGGGGGACGAGTTGACCGTTGAGATAAACCTGACGAGACATGATCGAGATTCCACCTGAAAACATGGGACGAACGAAGTATCAGATACATTCGGTAGGGCCGAAAAAAAACAGTCGCGGCAGTGCCGAAAAAAACAGAAGCTGTCGCAGGGTGCGATCAAGCTTCTGTGCGGTACTTCAGGCTGCCGACACGCGGGGAGTGAAACAGGTTCAGGCGACCTTTTCGACTTGTTCCATCTGACCTTGCGCCAGACGGATTGTGCGATGAGCCGAGGCTGCAACACTCTCATCGTGAGTGACCATGATAATAGTCAGTTGCTGTTCCTCGTTCAAGCGGTGCAACAAGTCCATGATTTCACCACCTGTTTCACTGTCGAGGTTTCCTGTGGGTTCATCAGCCAGCAGGATTTCTGGTTGAGCAATGAGGGCTCTCGCGATAGCCGCGCGTTGCATTTCTCCTCCGGAGAGTTCGGAGGGACGGTGTTTCAAACGGTGTGACAAACCGACTTGGTCGATGATGTCGAGTGCCATTTCCCGATAATGTTTGCGACGCGGCCAATAAGTCCAGAGGGGATGCCTGATCATCAAAGGCGTCAACACATTTTCCTGGAGCGTTAACTCGGGTAAAAGATGATAGAACTGAAAGATAAATCCGAACACGCGGTTGCGCAGTTCATCACGTGTTTTGGAGGGCAGATTATCGACGCGCTGACCATCGAGTCGCACTTCGCCCACATCGGGAGAATCGAGAAGTCCCATCAGGTGCAGTAGTGTGCTTTTTCCGGATCCCGATTGTCCGATAATCGAAAGGAATTCCCCTTTGTTGGCCGCCGCGTTGACGCCTTTCAGGACGGGAACTCTCAACTCGCCTTTGCGATACGATTTCTGGATAGAAACCGCGGAAATCTGTGGTGTCGGCATGGGTATGATCTCAGTCATGATGAATACGCCGGTCTGCTTGTGAAATTGGGGATTGGGGAATCGTCCGTTGTCTTACTCGTAGCGGAGTGATTGCACCGGATGCAATCGTGCCGCTCGGCGAGCGGGCAGGATGCTGGCGAGCACGGCGATTGTGATTGCTCCCAGCGCCACCCAGAAGACCATCCACGGGCTGACCATCGTGGGGATTTCGCTGAAGTAATAAATGTCTTCGTTAAAGACGGGGCGTCCCGTCACCCAGGATAATCCTGTTTCGATTTCGTTGATGTAGCCAACAAACAGTAGTCCGATGGCAACTCCGACACCGCTACCGACAATTCCCAGTGCGAGTCCGTAAGACAGAAAAATGCTCATGATTCCTGAAGCACTCGCTCCGAGTGCTTTCATAATGCCGATATCGCGAGTCTTCTCGACAACAATCATGAAGAAGATCGCCAGAATTCCGAAACCAGCCACCGCGATGATCAGAAACAGCAAGACGTTGAGAATGGCTGATTCCATTTCGACGGCTGCCAGCAATGGTCCTTGTTTGTCTTCCCAGGTTTGAACAATAAACATGTCGGGAGGAAAGGCGGCTTTCAACTTTTTGACCAATTCGCCTGCTTGAGAATAGTCTTTGAGTTTGATTTGTATGGTGGTGAAGTCTCGTACGTTTGTGCCGGGATGGACCATGCCTCGTACGTCTTGCAGGTAGTCGAGATTGCAGTACACCAAGTTCGAGTCATATTCGCTCATACCCGTTTTCAGGATGTCGATGACTGTGACTCCCAAGCTAACCGGCCCCGGAGGCAGGGCAGTGTTGACTGTTGAAAGTTGAATGTCGTCGCCGGGACGAACCATGAGACGGTCAACCATTGTTCCGGTTTTGGGGTCGGTCATCTGATAGCTGATTAAGCCGTGCCCAATGTAAACTCGGCCCTTCAGAGGTGCCGCAGGGTCGGTCTCTGTTTCCGGTTCTGATTCCTGATTGAGAAACGGATTAACGATTTCCTCTCCCGGCGGTGTGACGGCGGGCGAAGTGCCCTCCGCAAAGTTGGGTGTTTGAGAATCGGTCTCTTCAATCGAAGTGCTTGATTCTGATGTTTCATCAAACTCGGGCCAGCTAGGTTCGACGGTTTCTTCCCATGATCCGCGGACAACCCAGTTCTCACGATACTCTTGGGCTTCGTCGGTCAGTTCCCAATTCGGGACGCTGTTGGAGTCGCGCAGTCCATCTTGATAACTGCCGAGATATTCTTTCAATGGACCAACGCTGGCTTTTCCTCTCGGCTCGATTCCGACCAGAGTCACCGGACGAGTGATCGGTTCGTTGGCGTATTTGAAAGTCATCATGCCATACACTTCGACAGATGTCGTCATGCCTTCAATCTGATCACCACCGATGTTTTCGATCATGTCCATCCAGCGATCAGCATCAGCGACACCGTTCATGCTGGCGGTGCTGATGATGACATCGGCGAGAACGCCGTGCAGGCGATCTTTCATCTCAACGCTGAAGCCCGCCATGACCGAATTAACGACAATCATGGTGGCGACGCCCAGCATCACGCTGATGATACTGGCCAAGGCGATGAATCGCGTACGAAGGTAGCGAGTGGCAAGCAAATATTTATACATCGGGGGCCAATCCTTTGGCTGAGATGTTTGTCCATAATATTCCCCTCGATCTCGCGAAACTCTTCGCGACGAACCTGCATCAATACACAGGCCGGGGACGGCCAGAATCGTAACAAAGGCCGAGGAAACGGTATAGGGCAAATCGAGACCGAAAAACCGACTCGACAAATGCTTGGATCCCGGACTCTCAGACGCTACTCTATAGCCAGAGGAGAAGGCGATTGCACATCGTCCGAAAACAGATGGGAAGACAGTAACTTCGCACCACGAATAAGGATACGGTTATGGAACCTGATGAAATTATCATAGATACCCAGAAGCGGATGGAAAAAGCCGTCGAGACATTTCATAACGGCCTCACCGGCCTGCGGACGGGTCGGGCGACTCCCGGACTGGTCGATTCGATCCGGGTTGATTACTACGGCTCGCCGACACCTTTGAAGCAAGTTGCCACGATCAGCGTTCCCGAACCGCAGCAAATTGTGATCAAACCCTTCGATCAGGGAGTCGCGGGGGACATCGCGAAGGCGATTGTGGCGAGCAACATTGGTCTCTCTCCGAATAATGATGGTCGTCTGATTCGATTGAACATTCCGCCGCTCTCGACCGAGCGTCGTACTCAGTTGGTTTCACGGGTTAAGGAACTCGCAGAAGAAGCACGCGTAGCAATCCGTAACATTCGCCGCGATGCGAACAAGCACATCGATGGCGCCGAGAAAGAGAAAGCTATTTCGGAAGATGATTCCAAGAAGTATAAGGACGACATTCAGGAACTGACGAAAAAATCTGAGAGTAAAGTCAATGAGATGTCAGATACTAAAGAGAAGGAAGTGATGGAAGAATAGTGATCACTACGCTTGATACGACCACCCGAAGTGACACTCGTGTAGTGTCATCACATAGATGAGATCTTATCTGGCTGCTTGTAAAATATTTGGAGTGATCTGTTCTGAAATGCGTTGCAAAATCCCCTCTCCTCCCAAGGAGGAGAGGGTGGTATGCAGGTTGGCAATATCTCAATACTGATCGAATTTTTCAAAACCGCAAACGACTAAAATTATCTCCCGATAAAACGCGACACTCCATTAGTCGGTTCGAGCGGTCTTTTTTTCTGCGCTGAAATAAGGTGGCGTATTCATGGATTTGAATCTTACGGATCGAGTGGTGGTGGTGACGGGTGGAGCGAGTGGCATTGGTCGTGCTACGGCGAAACAATTTCTGGCCGAGGGAGCGCGAGTTCATATCTGGGATCTGAATCCTCCCGTGGAAGAATATGGAGAATTTCACCGTGTCGATATTACCTCTGCCGAAGCAGTAGATGAGGCGTTGACCAAGACGTTGACTCAAACCGGTACCATCGATCACTTGGTCCATGCCGCCGCTATTGGTTCGGGGAAGTTTGGGTTTCCGTTTGATAACTTAAGCCCCGACGATTGGCCCCGCGTGTTGGAGGTCAATATTATGGGGATGACGCGCGTGGCACATGCCGTCGGTCCTGTGATGCGACAACAAGCTTCGGGGACTATGATCTTCATTGCTTCAGTGGCCGGACAAATCGGTTCACAAACGGATCCACCGTATTCGGCTGCCAAAGCCGCCAATATCAATTTTGCTCAATGTTTGGCCAAGGATTTGGCACCGCATGGCGTGCGCGTCAACACGGTTTGTCCCGGGATGATTCAGACGCCACTTAATAAATCGGTATGGGAAGCATGGAACAAGCTGCAGCCCGAGAATGACAAACGCAGTTACGAAGAGTGGGCCGGCGAAAAGGTGAAGACCATTATTCCCCTCGGACGCTGGCAGACTCCGGAAGATATTGCCAACTCAATCTTGTTTCTGTCGTCCGAGAAGGCGGCTCAGATTACCGGTCAAACCATCAATGTCGATGGTGGCTTCGTCATGCACTGGTAATCTTGATCGCTCAGAGCGGTACCGATTTGGGGAAGAAGACGGAAAGTCGTAAGTCGGTGCCTCCCAATTTTTGAGGGCGGCCCAAGTAACGGCGAATCCATGTTTCGGAAAGTTGATTACGTTCGCGTGCGTTTCGATCCCGCCATTCGAGAACCAAGGTTGTTGGTTTGTCTGGAGAACCTGAAAGCCGAGACATCAATTCGTCCCAGCTTTTGAGTGTCACGACATTTCGCTTCGGGTATTTGAGGACAAGTTGCAGGCGGAGGCGAGCCGTTTCTGTATGCGGACTAACGATGATCACTTCCTGGATTCCCCCCGGAATTTCATCCAACAATCGTTGCAGGCGTGTTAACTCTTCGGCATGCAGTTCTTCGGAGCCGCGATCTTGAAGTAACGGTGATGGAGAGGCGATGCTGGTTTGATAGTGGGCCAGCGTGAAGATCATCAGGAACATGGCGGCAAACAGTCGGGGCCACCTGCGGGGTGAGAAGTCTCGACGGTCGAGTAGGCAGAACACTAACAATATCAGAAACATGAGCAGCAACACTCCGTCTGAAGAGAAAATTAGCGGCAGAAATTCTTCAGCAGACTGAAATGGTCGTGTGTAAAGCACCAGCATCGGTAGCATCGTCCAGATCGTTGCCCACGTCACTTTGAGTTTTCCGGTCGTGATCTCATTGAAGGCCATCGAGGTCGCGATAATCAGGCTGAGAACCAGAAGCACCAGTCCGCATTGCGTAAACAACGAATGAGATCCCCAGAGAACTTGTCCTCCCACCCAACTAAAGATTCCAACGAGGAACCAAAGCAGAATAGCACGTTCTCCGCGAGCCTGGCGTGCGAGTGATCGTTTTAGCAGCCCTAACATTCCGTAGATAGCTAACCCAATCATGGGGCCGAGTGCATCGAGGAATGCCCAACCGGGAGTGAGTGAATTGATGGGGCTCAATGCTGTCGGAAGCCCGTAGATCCAGTTTTTCCAGAAGTCGAGTCCATAGGCAGACGACATCATCAAAGGCCACCATCCTGCCGAAGCAAAGCAAGTCACCCATAGCAGGATGAGTGCCATGAGCCGTCGTTGTGGTTCGACAATGGTGACTGTTGATTCGTCCGAGGAACGGTCAACCCAGATTGCGATCAGGCATTGAAGGAGTTGAAGGCCGGCGAATAATAAGACCGCTGGCCCTCCCAGCATGAGGCAGAATCCGAGCGATAAACCACCTCCGAGAATGGGCCATGTGATGACGGATCGTTCACGGAACAGATGACGATCAAAAGCGCGCACAGAAAGAAGGCCAAACAAAATAATGAGAGACGTGGGCACGACGGTTTGTGCTTGACCGAGGATGATCGTCTGTCCCGAGGCGATCAGCACGGCCCACATGGCTACTCGGCCATCAATCAAATCGCTCACTAGCCAATAGCATCCCGCGACGAGCAATGCTGTTCCCAGCCAGGACACAATCATCGCTTCGTACGCACCTTGGCCGGGGAGACAGTTTTCGAGAGTTGCCGCCAACCATGTCCCCATCGGAGGTTGAGACTGAATCGTGGTGAGAGAGTCGCGTCCACCCGGTGAAACCATCCCTTCCACCGACTCGGCGCGTAATAGATCGAGACTTCGCAGCACCCATTCGGAATCAGTTTCGCTCAAAATGGAATGTTGTAATGCGAATAGTGTGGGCATCACTGCCAGCACGAAAATCCAGGGTTGAAAGCTGGAGGTCCGTTCGAAGACCGGGAACAGGTCGTTCGGTCGGCTCGCGTCCTGATACATGTGGCTTAATCGGGATGACGTAATAGCATTCGACATAGTCGGCCTGAATTCACGATTTTGGAAATCAGAAACTTGGCAATTTCACGGGATGACAGTTTCCGTCATCATAACATATATCGATCAACGGTTTTCAAGACGCCGACGTTTTTCGGCAATCACGTCCTGCAAAATTTGCTCTAAAGTTTGAGAGGGTTTCCCTCCCAATTGTGACTGCAATTTGGTCAAATCGGGAACGCGGCGGCGAACATCTTCGAAATCCGAGCCGTATTCTGTGTGATACGGTTCGTGTTGGATTTTTGAATCTGATCCTGTCAGTGCAATGACTTGTTCCGCCAAGGCTTTAATTGTCACCGGTGTATCACTGCCGATGTTGAAGACTTCGCCGGCGGCGGTGTCGTCGTTGGTCAGCTTGATGACGGCTTGCACCACATCATCGACATGGGCGAAACAGCGAACTTGTTGACCGTCGTCATAAACGGTCAGCGTTTCGTTCGCGAGTGCCCGGTCAACAAATCGGGGGATGACCATGCCGTAATGGCCCACTTGTCGGGGGCCAACCACGTTAAAGAAACGTCCAATGACAATGGGAGTTTTGAATTTGCGATGATAGGCGAGCGCCAGGAACTCATCAATGGCTTTGGAGCATCCATAAGCCCAGCGCGGTTTGGAAGTGGGGCCGAGGACGAGGTCTTCTTCTTCGGTCCATTGCGCTTTCGGGTTTTTGCCATATACCTCACTCGTGGAGGCCAGGAACACCCGAATATTTTGTTGAGCCGCGTGACGTAATAACGTCTCGGTCGGGTAGATATTTGTTTCGATGGTGCGAACCGGGTCATCGGCAACCAATTTTACGCCAACGGCTGCCGCGAGATGATAGACGGTATCAACGTCGCGCATCACTTCCATGAGCAGGACGGGATCGGTGATGGATCCTTTACGGAGAGTCAGGTTTTCATGATCGCGAACAGCGGCCAAATTGTCTTCACGGCCGGTTGAGAGATCATCAAGAATGGTGACTCGATGCCCGGCAGCGAGAAGTTCTTCGGTCAGGTGACTGCCAATGAAGCCAGCCCCTCCCGTCACCAGACAATGTTGCGATCCGCCAGTCATACGACACTCCAAATTCCTGAATTCTGATCAGATCAGACTATCGCGCCATTTCCTTGGGGAATAGTGCTCAGGGTGTGATTTCCGCTGCAAATGCTTATGATGGAAACAACAAAACAGATTATGAGGCATAAAGTTGCTTCTTCGGACTGTAAACTTTACAGATGCGCACCAACTTCTCTGTCATTGAAGGATCCCGAATGACTTCTCCACTCGAATCACTCATCGCAACCGGCACCAAACTTTGGCTCGATTCTGTCGACCCGGAACTGGTCCGCTCGAATCGTGCTCTTGGTGCCACGGGCGCTACTTCCAATCCGATCATTATTTCGGATTTGATCAAGTCGGGACGATTCGATGAGACCATCAGCGAACTGATTGGGAAAGGTCTCGATGACGAAAAGATCGCTTGGCAGATGACCGACCAGCTCGTTCGCGATGCACAACTCGTCTTTGCCGACGTTCATTCTGAAACCAACGGCAACGATGGCTATGTCAGTTTTGAACTCGACCCACTTCTCGAAGATACCGACTGTGCGCTGTCTGTCGAAGAGAAAGCGGCTCGATATATCGAACTCGGCAAGCAATGGGCGGAAGGGCATTCGAATCGGATGATCAAAGTTCCCGCGACTCCCGGCGGTTTGGCGTGTCTGGAAGAATTGGTGGCAGCGGGCGTGACCGTCAATGTCACGTTGATCTTCTCAGAGCGTCAATACAATGCAGCCCGAGATGCGGTTTGGCGAGGGGCACGACGCCGTAGTTCGCTGAACGAGTTCAAATCGGTGTATTCCATTTTTGTCAGTCGTATTGATGTCTACACCGACAAGCAGGTAAGCGAATTGTCGGACGCCGCACAAGGAGAAGTGGGCATCGTCAACGCCAAACGTATCTGGAAACTCAACAAAGATTTCTGGGCCGATAAAAACTGTCCTCTCGATCAGGAATTGATTTTCGCCTCGACGGGGACCAAAAAACCGGAAGACCCCAAAGATAAATATGTGTCTGCGCTCGCCGGAGCCGACATTCAAACCAATCCCCCTTCCACCAACGAAGCGATCCAACATTTGGCAGGTGCCACTTACACTCCGCAAGTCGATCAACTTCCCTCTGGCGAGGTCTTGGCAGAGATCGATCAGAAGGTTGATTTCACGAAGCTGGAAGAAGTGTTAATGCAGGAGGGATTGCAGAAATTTGCCGATCCACAAAAAGGATTATTGGCACTCATCGGTGACAAACGGAAAGAACTTGCGGGAGCATGAGCGAAACCCCTAAGCGGCACTTTCTGGATCTTTCCACAGCCGAACTTTCTGCCTGGTGCGAGCAGCACGGTGAAGGCAAATATCGGGCGACGCAAATCCGTAAATGGATTTTCGGCAAACGTGTGCATTCATTTGATGATTGCCACGATATCCCCGCGGCTTTACGTGAAAAATTGAACGCCGAGTTTGATCTGTTTCGAGCGGAGGTGATTGCTCATAAGGTGGCCCGTGACAAAACCGAAAAACTGTTATTGTCTCTTCCCGACAAGCAGGTTGTCGAATGCGTACTGATGCGGGAAACGAAACGTCGCACGATTTGCATCAGCACACAGGTTGGCTGCGCGATGGGATGCGTTTTTTGTGCCAGCGGTCTGGAAGGTCTCAAGCGAAATCTCACCAAAGGAGAGATCCTCGAACAAGTCTTGAGACTCGACCGGTTGATCACAGATCCTCAAGATCGAATTACCAATGTGGTCGTAATGGGGATCGGCGAACCGTTGGCCAATCTGGGGAATCTGATTCCCGTGTTGGAGACGCTCAACGAGAAAGGTGGAATGGGGCTTGGTGCCCGACGTTTCACAGTCTCTACTGTCGGCCTACCCGAGAAAATTCGGGAGTTGGCCAAACTCAATAAAGCGTTCAATCTCGCCGTTTCATTACACGCTCCGAACGACGAACTTCGCAACAAGCTCGTCCCCGTGAATGACAATATCGGTATCGACGCGATTCTCTCCGCTGCCGATGAATACTTCGCCATCTCGGGGCGACGTGTCACTTACGAATATGTATTACTTTCAGGAGTCAATGATGGTCCCGAACATGCGCGCGAGTTGGGCCATCTCTTGAAAAATCGAATTTCTCACGTCAATTTGATTCCCATGAATGAAGTCGAAGGTCTCGATTTTGTCGAACCGACTTCACCGCGGACAAACGAGTTTGTCACAATTCTCGAACAGTTTGGCGTGCCGGCCACCGTGCGGAAACGAAAAGGGGCCGACATCGACGCTGCTTGCGGACAACTCCGGTTGCAGCACGAACAACCGAATCTGACTCCTCTGAGTGGTCCCTGAGTAACTTTGCTGGGGAGATTATTGCCGGGAAAGTTCTTGTTCTCTACGGCGTCTCAAATTATCGTAAGTGAACAAGTATTCGTTCTGAGTTCGCAGGTGAGCGAAGGCTTCATTTTCCACACAAAATTTCATCTGCTAAAAGCGAGCCTCCACCATGCATTCCATTGCCGCGATTCTCGGGCCTTCTCCTTAGCCACCAAAGAGTTCTGGTATTCCACGACACCAGAGGACGGGAAATATGTTCGCATTGTGGGACGGAAATCGGGACTGGCTGATTTATTTCTCTCGCTGATTGGTATCGATTCCATCACGATCTTTGAGGTCTATCGAGATCATATTCGCTTCCAGACATCGAACTTGAGCGGCAGGACGATGATGATGATTCCGATGTCCTCCGTCAGTAACACTGCGTCGGGATATTTTAAACCGTTTCTGTACTTCGTGATTGGCATCCCGCTGTTGCCGGTGTTCGGCTTGGGTCTGATTCCCATCATCTATTACTTCCTACACAAATCGCTGATGCTCTCGGTGACGTCGCACTCTGCCGACTTGGCGGCCATCGCGTTCAAACGCAGCGTGATCGAAGGAGTCAAAGTGGAACAGAAGGACGCCGACAAAGTGGTCGAGATCATCAACAAACTCGTCCTGATGACTCACAACGGTGAGAGGTGAGGTAAGGGGATTGACAGGAATTTGTGTTGAATCGGTTCGTATCACTGTGAGTCTCCTGACAGAGTCATGAACTCGAAAAAAATATCAAGTATGGAATGTAAGAACCTTTCAGGATGTTTTTTTTGGTTCGATGAAAGGTGAGGCCATGCGTACGTTATTATTCGGATTGAAGTTGAATATATGCTTTTTGTTGACGCTGACTTTTATGCAGAGCGATCAGCTTTCGGCGGGTTTGAAATTTGATGGTCGTGCAGGGGAAGTGCGGATTCCCGATTTGCGTTATCGAGCGAAAACTCCTCTCACCATAGAAGTCGTCCTCACTCCCCAGGTTTCTCGTGATCGCCAATCGCGGGTGCTCAGTAATATCAATTCTGTCGGCGGGAAAACGGAAGGATTCTCGTTGAGTGTCTCGAATGGTTTTTGGCTCGTGGCGGTGCAGACAGAACGCGGATTACGTCGTCTGATCTCTGACGACCCCTATGTGAATGGTGCCCGTGTGCATCTTGCGATTGTCTTTCACGAAAATCGCGTGAAACTGTTCGTGAATGGTCGGGAGAACGATTCTAATCTTAAGTTGACACATCCGATCATTCCCTCGGATACCGATTTTCTGATCGGCTGTCAACGAAATGATGCGGGTCGAATCGGATATCGGTTTTTTGGTGAGATCGATGCGGTTCAATTCTCTTCAGCGAAAAAATACGAACGTAGTTTTACTCCTGCTGAGCAAATGCTTCCCGACAAGGACACCATGCTGCTTTATGACTTTGCAGAAGAACCCAAAGGGCATTGTCGCGATTTGTCGGGGTTGGGACTTAATGGAGTCGTCTCGGATGTCACTTGGGTCGAATCTTCTTCAAGTCGCGCTTACACGGATATCAGCCAATTGCAAAAAGTGGTCGGTATTCACGAAGTGCAGCGGAAAATTAAAGGGGGTGTTTCACTGAAACCAGTCTTTTATGAGCTAACCGCTGACTACGAAGTTTTGCAAAAAAAATCTAAAATTGGCTCGTGGACAATTGGCGAATCAAAAGAAATCGAGTTGACGTTGGATGGTGATCAACTTGGTCCAGTTGTGTTGAAGATTGATGCCGATGGTCGTTTGAGAGGTTTGCAAGAGCGCGACAGCCGTGTGATTGAGTGGGAACTGAATCCCATTCGGGTCGAAATGGTTTGGAATCATCTGCGATTGGCAGAGAATCGTATCCTCGGCTCACGAGAGTACGAATTTTATTCCAACGGAAAATTCGGAGCTTACGATCATCACTGGGAGTGGGAACAGAAAGGGTCGTCTCTCACATTGCAGTGGGAGTCAGATAATGTCTCCCAATTA
This sequence comes from Planctomycetaceae bacterium, assembly GCA_029243145.1. GTDB lineage: Bacteria > Planctomycetota > Planctomycetia > Planctomycetales > Planctomycetaceae > JABURQ01. Next base: position 31,199 of record JAQWSQ010000131.1, read on the forward strand.
AAATTGAGTCGGGACAAGCAAACCTACACCGGTTTTTCGGGGAAGGGTGATCTGCTCGGCGGTGTCCGGTTGGATTGAGCACCAGCTTTACCCATGTTCAAAACCCGACGACGGCTCCATCTTTGCGGGATTCCGTGGCACCGTGCAAAACATTTGTCTCCGGGTCGATGAGAATTCCCTGATAGCCGCCGAACACACCGACAGCACGTTTTACCTGATGGCCACGTTGTTCGAGTTGTCTAATCGTACCGTCGTTAATACCTGCTTCGACGAGAAGTTCACCTCCTCCGCTGGCTGTCGGCAATCCGGTGGGAGTCGGTGAACCGACATGACAAACACGGGCGAGGTCTCCCGCCATTTGCACGTTCATGTCGAAGTCGATCATGTTGACGAGCACCTGCACATGTCCTTGCGGCTGCATGTCTCCTCCCATGACGCCGAAACAAAACCACGGTTTGTTATCTTTTGTCACCATTGCGGGGATGATGGTATGAAACGGTCGTTTGCCCGGCTCCAGAGCATTGGGATGATTTTCGTCCAGAGAAAACAACGCCCCCCGGTTCTGCATCACAAAGCCGGTTCCCGGTGGCGCGATCTTCGATCCGAAGCCATGAAAGTTCGATTGAATCAACGAGCAGCAATTGTCATCTTTGTCGACCACCGTCAGGTAGATGGTGTCTCCCAATGAGAGCAGTGGATCGCCGGGGTCGACATTTGTTGCCGCGTGTTGCCTGTCGATGCGTTGGTTTTGCCGTTTTGCATACTCTTTGGAGATTAACTGTTCGACGGGAACATCGGCCATACTCATGTCGGCATAAAATCGTGCCCGGTCGGCGAATGCGAGTTTCTTGGCTTCGGTGAAGAGATGAAGCCAATCGACCGACTTCGGTCCCATCGCCGAAACATCGTGCTGTTCGATGATATTGAGCATTTCCAGAACAGCGATCCCTTGACCGTTCGGCGGCAACTCCCAGACATCATAGCCACGGTAATTGGTTGAGACGGGATCGATCCATTCCGAAGTGTGAGTGGCAAGATCGTTGTGTGAGAGATATCCGCCGACTTCGTTGTTGCCAGCGATAATTTTGTCAGCGACGGCACCATCATAGAAGGCGAGTTTTCCGTGATTGGCGATTTGTTGGTAACTCTCGGCTAACTCAAGATTTCGATAGAGAGTGCCTTCTGTGGGAGGCGCACCGTTGGGCAAGAATGTCTGTGTGGAACCGGTCCACTTTGAAAGCGCGTCTGCTGCGGATGCCCAATAACCGGCAATGACTTCGGGAACAGGGAAGCCTTCATGGGCGGTATTGATCGAGGGGGCAAGAAGTTCGTTCAATGCCAGGCTGCCATGTCTGGCGAGTAATTTTTCCCAGCCATCGACACATCCGGGAACCGACCAGGACAATGGCCCGTCGAGTGGAATCTGCGACATGTTGTGTTGCTTGAAAACGTCGCGTGTCAATTTTTTTGGTGATCGGCCACTGGCATTCAGTCCGGTCAGTTTCTTCGATTGGTTGTCCCAATAGATGACAAACAAATCACCACCGATGCCGCAACTCATCGGTTCCACCAAACCCATCATGGCAGACGCCGCGACACCGGCATCGGCCGCATTACCTCCCGCTTTCAGAATGTCTAATCCCGCTTGTGCGGCGAGCGGATGGCTGGTTGACACCATGCCATGCTTGGCGAGTTGGACTGATCGGCTTTGATGTGGAAACCGGGCCGGGCGGGCATATTCGGAGCCTTGGACGCCATCACATTCATAAAGAGGAGTCACATGGCCGGACATGTCATTTTCCTTGAAATAATCCGTAAGTCAAATTATTCAATGAGGATACGTTATTTAGGATAGGGCTGTCTGAGACTGATTGTCCCGCTTAAAACCGTCAAAATCGGAAAATCTTACCAAATCGGTTGATGTTGCCGAGTCGGAACAACCGATAAAACGAAAGAGCCTGCTTCGCGCAGTGGCGGGAACTCATTTTTAACGAATACACCCTATCAGCAATAGACAATTGATACACGGTATTAGCCATCGGCTGATCCAACCTCTCGGGAAGGAGCGATCATGATGATCTGCTGGAAAAAAATTCTAGTCACGGGAACCGCATTGTGTGTTTCCACCTCAATACTGACGGCTCAGCCAGCCAGTTCAACCTATGAACGGTTGAGAAAAGCGGCACTTGAGTCTTCACAGGGATCGGAAAAGATCCCCGCCGATCACCCATTGGCTCCAGGGAATCGCACGAAAGTCGAAGAAGCCCCTGAGAAATCGGTGACTCCAATTGTGGTCGCTCCCACTGTGGAGATAAAAACAGTGGAGCAGAACGCAGCGGAGAAAAAAACCGCACCTGAACCGCCCGTTGAGAAATTCACGCGGTCGGAAGTGCAGAGCGTGTTTGCTCAACCGCAAAAGAGCATCATCATTCAAGCCTCTCACGAACTGGAAGCCAAGCCGGCTATTCACGAAGTTGAGAAGAAAGATGGTGTCGTCAATCCTGCTGGCGGAAACGTGATTCACGCCACTTACTCTCGCAAGGGAGCGAAGAGGGATGAAAATATCATCCAGGTGAAAGCGACTCAGTCGATTGAAAAATTGGATCTCGCATCACAGAATCCTCTCGCCACTCCACAAGCCACTGCCCAAAACCCGAATGTTTCCGTCGAATGGATACCACAAGGGGAAATCATGGTCGGTGAGGAATGTGCCTTTGATCTGGTTGTCAAAAACAACGGCGACGTGACGGTCGAAGAAATCGAAGTCGATGCCTTCTTCCCTCAAACCGTCCGCTTGACTGCGGCTCGTCCCAAACCAAACTCGGCAGATGATCGTGTCACCTGGAAATTGAGCTCGCTCGATCCAGGTGCTCAACAGAAACTGTCTGTCAAATTGATTCCCAGCCGTCGCGGGGAAATC
>JAQWSQ010000142.1 GCA_029243145.1 Planctomycetaceae bacterium
GATAAAAATGGTCAATTGATGCTGATTGATGAGGTTCTCACTCCAGACAGCTCTCGGTTTTGGCCGTCTGGGTCAGTGGGAAAGGGAAATGTTCCAGAGTCCTTTGATAAGCAATTCGTTCGTGATTGGCTGGTTTCCTGCGACTGGGATCGAACAAGTCCCCCCCCTCCTCTACCGCCAGAAATAGTCGACGGTACGCGGCAAAAGTATCTCGATGTCTGCCACAGACTTACAGGGAGTCTGCCTTGTTAGAGGCCGGTTGACACTCTATGGTCAAAAGGACCTGATGAGTAGACTGTAAATAGTCACAGGCTTGATTTTTTGTTGACACAAGCTCAATTTTGCGTTGACACAGGCTTAAGTTTTCCTTGTCGGAATATTGGGTTGCGTATTTCTTTTTTCACACCTCTCAGATTATAGATTTTCTCATGCTTCGATATTGGACTGCTGGCGAATCTCATGGGCCGGCACTAACTGCCTTGGTAGATGGTTTTCCAGCGGGACTTCCTGTTGATACGGATGTTATTGACAGTGAGTTGCAACGGCGTCAAGGAGGGTATGGCCGCGGGGGACGACAGCGTATCGAGACAGATACAGTGACATTTTTGTCGGGTCTTTGGAGAGGTAAAACACTCGGTAGTCCGCTAGCGCTGCAGGTGATTAATCGTGATGCCAAGATCGAACGAATGGATGATATTGAACGTCCCAGGCCTGGGCATGCAGATTTACCTGGTGCCATAAAACATCTTGGTGGAGTTCGTCCTGTATTAGAGCGGGCAAGTGCCCGTGAGACCGCAGTTCGCGTCGCGGCTGGGGCACTTGCACGTCAATTGTTGGCCTTGTTCGGAATAGAGGTCGCGGGCTGGGTGACTGAGTTAGGGGGCGTTGTCCTCGGCGGCCGTGATGGCGAGCTTCCGGAGTTGCGAAAAATTCGAAACTCGAGTGAGGTTTACTCGCTCCATCCGGAGCAAGATGATCACATCAAGAATCTTATCGACAAGATCGGGAAAGATGGCGATACGCTTGGCGGAGTCGTTGAAGTGCGTGTAGATGGACTGCCTATCGGCCTAGGAACTCATGCTCAGTGGGATCGTAAGCTCGATGGTCAATTAGCTCAGGCTGTCATGGCGGTACAAGCTATTAAAGGTGTTGAGATTGGGATGGGCTTCGAGGCTGCAAGACGACCTGGCTCAGAGGTTCATGACCCGATCCATTATGAGGAGAGTGCGCGATCGGGCCCAACGCTTGGGTTTGTTCGTCCGACCAACAATGCTGGCGGCCTTGAGGCCGGGATTACGAACGGTCAGCCGCTCGTCATTCGTGCAGCAATGAAACCAATTAGTACGCTACGAAAGCCACTTGATTCAATTAATCTGAGGACCAAGGAGTCAGAGTCGGCTGCATACGAGCGAAGTGATGTTTGTGCAGTAAGTGCATGCAGTGTGATTGTTGAAAATGTGGTCGCTTTTTCAGTAGCAGCCGCACTTGTGGACAAGTTCGGGGGCGACAGCATCGAAGAAATGCAGGCCCGTTGGAAGCTTTTTCAACAGTTAGTAGAGAGTCGCTAGATTACGAAGACGCCTACACATGGCGGGAGTTGAACAAGGATGTTCGTCGAACAGTCAACTGTGAAAATATGGCGCATCAGGCTTGCATTTATCATTTTGTGCGTCGTGCCGACTTTTTGTCTGTGCTATTTTGCTGCCCTGCGTCAATCGGAAGGATATCGCCAACAAATTGCAGACAAAGCCTCAAAGATTCTTGGGAGGCAAGTTCAGATTGAGGGCATGACGCATCCTCAGCCAGGATGCTTGAGGCTTTCGGGTATCACAGTTGCCGGGCAGTCTCTGTCAAGCGTATCTGTTGTTAATTCAAAGCATGAAGTGCGACTGGCAGT
>JAQWSQ010000150.1 GCA_029243145.1 Planctomycetaceae bacterium
TGGGACGCTGACCACTGGGACTATCGTGGCGATTTCGACACCATCAGAAACCTGGACCCAAAGATCGGTCGAAACGATCCCTGCCGGTGTGGTAGTGGTAAAAAATATAAGAAGTGCTGCGGAAAGAGTTAGTACCGCGCATGAAAAAACCGCGGGAGCTTCTTGAAAGAAGACATCCCGCGGCTTTGAACATCAGATCTGAGAAAGGTCTTGTTCAGAGATCACTCCCCCGGCATTGGCAAAGGCTTGGTATCGGGATCGGCGTCACGGATTTGAAATTCGATCTCGCCGTCGTTGTCGGCAATGATACCCCATTCATCTTTACAGCGTACAAACAGATGCCCGTTCGCGGGAGCGGTGAACTTGCCGTATGCGCCGATCTCAAACTCTTCTGAGAGTTTGTAATCGTCAAAGAGGATGCCGACCAATTTGCCGGCTCCCAGTTCGTTACCATCGGCGTTGATGGAATCGCCATTTTCAAGAATGGTCCAAGTCCCGTCGGTGGTGAATTCATACTCTTCCCCTTTGGCGAGTTGAGCTTTGGTCGGTTGCCAACCGGCTTTCGCTTCGACATCGACTTTGCTGGGGCGTACTCCTTTGAGAATTCGCGGCCGAGCTTTCCAATTCCAACTGCAAAGATCGACTCGATATCCGGTCTGCATGTTTTCGAGGAACAGTAAATACTCGAAGATGATTTCATCGGCCATCGAGCCGTAAACTTGCTCGAAAGAAGTTCCCTTCTTCTGCAATAAAGCAAGCCCCAATGGACGGAACCGTTTTTGATAATTGGTGTTGTTGGCCAAGAGATGACACAGCGCCCACCTCCAGGCGTAATTCTGCCAAGAGTCGCCGGTGGTTTCTTGACCGTTGACGATCTCGTTCAAGCTTTTGGGTTCACTCTTCTTGAGATAATCGATGGCGATGGGGTTGGCATTCACACTCGAATCCCCTTTCTTCCAATACATCCCCATCTCGGCCATCCCTTCGGAATACCAAACCGGCCCGGTGGTTCCGAAGGTTTGTGCGCAATAGGCATGGACGGCTTCATGCTGGGGAACTCCCGCATCGGAAACCGCATAAACTTTGGCATTCATATCGAACTGTCGCCCGTTCGTGAGGCCTTGAGCGATGGTGATACCGGCCTGCCCCAAGATGCTGTCCATCGCATCGGGAGGAATGGCACCTCGCGGCCAATTTTTCAAATCATCAACCACATAGCACTCAATCGTTTTTCGATTGCGTTGTCCCCAATAGGTCGAAATCAAGCCGAGCATCGTCTCCAATCGCTTCAACAACTCATTGGCCTCTTCGGGCTTCACATCAGAATGCACGACAAAGTTGGCAGAGCGGTACGTGCGAGGACCATTCTCTGGTGCGGTAGTTCCTGTCTGTGCTGAGACGCCGGTGGGACAGGACGAGACCAACATTGTGATCACTAACAGGCAGATCAATTTGGGAGATTGCATGATGGGAGACTTCTTGGAATTCGATAAACGATGCATACACACTGTCCACATGTTGATATTCAAGCAGAGTCGCTGCGGATTCTCAATCAAATTTTAGGCATCACAAGCTCCCACGCGGACAACACAAGTCGAGATAAAGTGATGATTTGCGTTTTGAGTGATGGGTATGCTCAATAAATCCCATAAACATGACCGATTAGCGACCTCACCTTGTCAGTGGGTGAAGTGCCACATAAAATGAAATCCCCCTTCACACACCTTCCTCGTTTGCCTCGCGATGAATTCGACAGATCCCCATTGGAACGGACCTGCGAATTTTTTGAAATCAATGAATCATCATGCGATGGTTTATCTGGAGTTAGCAAGACATGCCTCATTCACGTCGTGGATTTACCCTGATTGAACTGCTGGTCGTCATTGCCATCATTGCCGTGTTGGTCGCTCTGCTACTTCCCGCTGTTCAACAAGCGCGAAGCAGCACGCCGATCCACCTGCAAGAATAATCTGAAGCAGATTGGCTTGGCACTCCACAACTATCACGACATGTACACTGTCTTTCCTCCAGAATCGATCTGGGCCAGCGGGACGCCCGGGAATTACTCACCCAGGAACTACTCGTGGCTGGTCATGCTATTGCCGTTTCTCGATCAGGCTCCTCTTTACAATCAAATCGATTTTGAAGCTCCTCTATGGAATCAAACCACCACCGATGGACGACTCATCATGGCTCAGCAACTCAATGTGCTGACTTGCCCTTCGGACTCAGCATACGGCGGTCCCGGAGACAGTCATAATATGTCCCGGACGAACTACATCGGCTCGGAAGGTTGGGACTGGTGGCCTCGCAGTGCTGATCCAACTGGAGGGCTATTCACTTTGATGGGCTCACGCAAGATGCGCGACATCACAGACGGAAGTTCCACAACGATCATCGTTGCAGAAGTGCTCGGACAGGGCACATGGAATGGTGCCTGGGATCAAGCCGGCTCGGGCGAACGTATCCCCAATCGTACCGACGCCGTGATGCGACCGGCCTTTATTTCTCCACCTTTTGCAGATCCACATACGGACGTATTTCAGTTTCCCGCTCCGGATGGAAGTACAGTCACCACCTACAATTTCTGGACGAAGTCACTCGACGCGAACGGCCCCGGCGCTTACAAACCGACCTATATCGCCATCGCGGGGCCGAATACAGAATGGCACGGCCCCAGAAGTCTGCATGCAGGAGGATTGCACGTCTTAAAGGGTGACGGAGCGGTCAGATTTCTCAGTGAGAACATCCACCACACGAATGACCCTGCCACCAGTTTATGGCAACACCTCAACAGCATTAACGGCGGAGAAGTGATTTCAGCATTCTAAAACAAGTCCGATCCAACTGATCTTGCCAACTCGTGATACCAGAGTCAGCAATTCAATTCACATTCCACAGTGAGGAGAAATGCATGACGGATATTTTAAGCACGGGAGCTTGGAACACAGCGCGACAATCGGCCTATCGTTACGACAAAGGATTGGCCAACGCGCTGAAACATTTCTTGAAGGAGAAGACCGTTATCGACTTTGGGTGCGGGGCGGGAGGATATGTCGCGAACCTCGATCAGGTCGCTGAATCTCGAGGATATGATGGGAACCCGCTGACTGCGGAAATCTCTCACGGTCGTTGTGAAACTCTCGATCTATCCGTTCCCGTTCAAGTCCCTCCTGCGGACGGGGTCTTGTGTTTGGAAGTCGCCGAACATCTCCCTCAACAATTCGAAGACACTCTGTTGTCGAATCTTGATCGACATGCAGGTCAAGGAATTATTCTGAGTTGGGCGCATCCCGGACAGAGAGGAGTCGGACACGTGAATGAACAACCGGCTGAATATGTCCAAGGGCGAATGATCGATCTCGCTTACGAATGGGATCGGGAATCGAGCCAATTGATTCGGTCAGCGTGTCGGTTTTCTTGGTTTAAAACAAATTTAATGGTCTTTCGGAAACGCCATCAACGAGATGAGGGAAAACGATGAACGAGACCCCCGACCTCACGATCATCACGGCAACCTGGAATCGGGCCAAATGGTTACGGAATTGTTGTGAGCAAATCCAACAGCAATCTCTGAGCGGAGTCTGCTGGGAGCATGTGATCGTTTCGGACGGACCAGATGACGTCGCTGAAAAAATTGCCGACGACTACAACGCCCGATTCGCAGCATTGCCCGCTCATGTGGGAGATCTCGGTGCCTCGTGTAACAATCGAGGATTGGAACTTGCGCGCGGACGTTATGTGGTCTTCTTCGACGATGATAACATCTACCATCCCCACGCCTTATGCGCTCTCTACAGCTCCGCGCAAGATGTCGAAATAGGCGTCTGCCAAACTCGACATCGCGACCAATTCATACCAGCCTCTCAGCAAGAGCCGCTGCGTTTTGGTCAAGTGGATTCGATGTGACTGTGCGTTGAGACAGAATTTGCACGCAAAGAACTGTGGCCTTATCGGAATGGTTCGACCGACTGGGGATGGCTGGAACGCTTGCTGAAACACGACCCGAAAATTCGCATCATCCCCATCGTCATCGGAGAACACCTGGCCTGACAGCGCAAAGAAATCGGCCGGTGATTTAATAACCACCGGCCGGTTTCCTGGGTACTCAAAGCTCAAAGAACTTCATCGAGATGTCTTCAGGGGAACATTAACGCCCCAAGTACATTTTTGGGTCGTCGATAATCCATTTTGTGGACCAAGTGCGTCCGTTGTCCCAGTTCACGATGTTAAAGAAGAACGTCGTGAAATAATCTGCCTTGGCAGAATATGGGAACTGTGACGTAATATGATCTTGTGCACGAAGGTCTTCCACGCCGGGTCGAGCATAGTAATGGACTTGACCATCACCTGAGAATGACATGCCCAGCGTCCACCAACCGGTATCCATCTCACGAGCGACAATTTCGTGACCGTTACTGTCACCGCGAACCAACAGCGTGGCGGAATCTTTTTCGTGACCCGTCACTTCTTTACGATTGAACTGAATGAAGAAGCCGGGCCAATAAGCATCGTTGACGGTGTCCCAATTTTTGACAGTCTTACGCCGAAACAAGCCGACTTTCTTTTCCACTTCTTTACGAATCATACCGGTCGTCTCGGCACGAAAACCGAAATGTGAGCCGTTACGTTCTTCCCATTCGTCGAAGGAAGGCAGATAGACGCGAACCACAACGCTCGGCTTACGACTGGTGGCGACTTTACCGAGGACACCTTTGACGTTGAAGATCAAATCGTCCTGTTGCATTTCATTGCTGGGATGACCGGGAATCCCCGTCACTTTCGATTGCATTAACAAAGCGCCTTTGGAGCCTTCGATTCCACCGGGGGGAGTGGGAACTCGCTTAACGACATCGGCAGTGCCTCGATAGGTACTTTCCAGCACGCGACGATTACGAGAGGTGCCGGCAGGTCCACGAGTCTGACCATCGATATTGCGACTGGCTTTGGGCAGGTTCAAGATAAACTGCCAATTTTCATCTTCAAAGGTATCACCGACTCGGTCAACTTGTTTACCGGTACCGGGAACAAAGTTTTGCGCATCGGCTGAAGAAACACCACCGGCACAAACCGTTGCGGCCAGCATTAACTTGAAGGATTGAATCCAATTCTTAGCGGAGAACGACATCCCTGTCTCTTTCCTCTGAATAGGTCACGTCGGGGACGACATGACAGTGCCTATGAGTGGTCCCAAATCTACAATTTGGGGAGAGTCGATCTTCGTAATCCCTGCGCGATGTGACACTCCTTACAGGATTTATCGGTCAAATCCTTCCAGTGATTCAGAGAAAAGTCCGAACCAGACGATCCGAACATCAGACTGTATAAGCAGAAGCGAATCTGTTCACGGAAGTGTCAAACTGAACGTATTTTGCCCAGCCTCACAGGGAACCTGTCCCACAGGGTGGAAGACGTGCTCCTCAAGCGACATAATCGAGGGCAGAATCTTATCAATCATTCTGACAGCAGATTACGAAAGACAGACATGCCCAGTTGCGTATTGGCTTATTCCGGCGGACTCGATACCTCAGTGATTCTCGGTTGGCTTCAAGACAAAGGATACGATGTCCATTGTGTTTATGTCGATCTCGGTCAACCCTGCGAAGACCGTGAAGAGATTATGAAAAAGGCCCACGATCAAGGGGCGGCCTCCGCACAGATCATCGATGTTCAGGAAGAACTCTGTAAAGAGTACGCTTTTCCGGTACTCCAGTGGCAGGCCAAGTATGAGGGTCTGTACCTATTGGGAACATCCATCGCTCGTCCGTTGATCTCAAAAGTTTGTCTGCAAGTTGCACGCGATGTCGGAGCCGAAGCCTACGCTCACGGTGCCACCGGGAAAGGAAACGACCAATGTCGTTTTCAACTCGCTGCGGAAGCTCTCGATCCCACCGTCAAGATCATTGCTCCTTGGCGTATCCAAGAATTCCGCGATCAGTTTCCGGGACGAACGGAACTCATCGCGTACTGTGCAGAAAAAGGAATTCCCGTCAAAGCTTCTGTCGAAAAACCCTATAGCTCCGACGAAAATTGCCTGCACATCAGCTATGAAGCGGGACAGCTTGAAGACCTGACCGTCAATGGTGTCGAGATGGTCGACTTCGGTATGGGTGTCTCACCTCAAGACGCCCCGGACGAGGTCGAAAACGTGACCGTCGAATTTGAAGCCGGTATTCCTGTGGGAGTGAACGGTGAAAAACTTTCCGCTCTGGAAATCGTCGAAACACTCAACGAGATCGGTGGACGTAACGGCGTCGGTCGCATCGACATCGTCGAAAACCGTTTTGTCGGAATGAAGAGTCGTGGCGTCTATGAAGCTCCCGGCATGACGGTGCTCTACTCGGCCCATCATACGTTGGAAGAGATTACGGTTGACCGTGATTTAATTCACCTCCGCGACCGGCTCGCTCCTGAAGTCGCCGAGATGGTCTATTATGGATTGTGGTTTGTCCCCAAAATGGATGCCTTGTTCAAATTCAATGAAGAGGCACAAAAATATGTGACTGGTGAGGTCACTCTCGGCTTGTACAAAGGGAATATCATGGTCGAGAGCCGCACCAGTCCATTTAGTTTGTACGACGAAGCCATCGCCAGCATGGAAGGTGGCGGCTCTTACAATCAAGACGACGCGGAAGGTTTCCTCCGCATCGTGGGTCTCCCCAGCCGTGTTCAGGGGCAAGTCCGCCCGCGACAATATTAGTCGAAGCAAGAAGAAAGATTTGACTCGCGAGAATCAGACCGACAAACTGGAAAGTGCGCGAACCAGAATCATGCAACATTCGTGCGTCTCTCACACCTCCACTCTACACCCACACATTGACTGAAGGATGATAATCAATGCTGAGACTGACAGCCTTCCTCTGCGGATTAATGCTCACTGCCAACACGCTTCATGCGGAAAACTGGCCTAACTGGCGCGGTCCGCTGAACAACGGCGTTTCCACCGAGAAAAACGTGCCTACCAAATGGTCGGCCGACCAGAACATCGCTTGGAAAACTCCCCTGCCCGGTCCTGCTGGTTCGACACCCGTTGTCTGGGGAGATCACATTTTCCTCACCTCGATGGATAATTCAGGGGAAGGCAAAGATGCCTACCTGATCGCGCTCAACACAAAAGGCAAAGAACTCTGGCGTCAAAAGCTCGGCAGTGGAGCCAACAAAGCACGAGGTGACGAAGGAAACAATCCCGCAGCTCCCTCTCCTGTCACTGACGGCAAACACGTCTGGGGATTCATCGGAACGGGCGATCTGTTCTGTTTCGACTTTGAAGGTAATGTCGTCTGGAAAACGAACCTGCAAGACCGATACGGTAAGTTCGATATCCAGTTCGGCTTCACATCGACCCCCGTCTTGGCTGGCAACAAGCTGCTGTTTCAACTCATTCATGGAGAATGGAACGACGATCCTCAACCAGCTTGGGTGATTGCTCTCGATAAATCCACCGGCAAAGAAATCTGGAAACATAACCGCGAAAGTGATGCGTTTGCCGAGAATGTTCACTCTTACGCTTCGCCGATTCTCTATGAAGACGACAAGCAACAATTTCTGCTCACTCACGGAGCCGATTACATCATCGCCCACGATCTGGAAACCGGTGACGAACTCTGGCGATGTGGCGGACTGAATCCTAAAGAGAGTTACAACAAATTCCTGCGACTCGTCGCGTCACCCGCAATGGCTCCCGGCATCATTGTTGTTCCATCCGCCAAAAAAGGCCCCGTCCTCGGACTCAAACCGGACAGCAAAGGAAACATCACCTCTGATGTCTCGGCCTATCACTGGAAACGCGATCGTGACACGCCTGACGTTTCTTCACCATTGATTGTTGACGGCATCGTTTACCTCTGTCGCGAAAATGGTGACCTGATTGCCATGGATGCTGAGTCGGGCGAAGAACTCTATTACGAACGAGTTCACCGTATCCGTCACCGTGCTTCACCAGTTTACGCCGATGGTCATATCTATCTGACCGGACGAGATGGAAAAGTCTCAGTCATCAAGGCCGGGCGTCAATTTGAAATCGTATCACAAAATGAGGTTGGCGAAGACATGTCGGCCTCGCCTGTCATCTCGAACGGTGTCATCTACCTACGGACTTTTGACTCTCTCTGGGCCATCAAGAAGTAACTATCTCACAGAATTCTTTGACAAAAAGATCTCTCAGACCTCGGGAATCCCTTCCGGGGTCTTTTTTTGCGCATTGACTGGTAACGACTTACGTCAACTCCAGACTCCCTATTGAGAGAATCCGGGGATTTTCCTATACCTTCTTTCGATTCCCATCCTTGTGAGTGTCCCACTCACACCCTTTTCCCAATTTACTATCAGACTTTGATTCAGCCCACCTCATGGGAGGTTCCGATCATGATTCGGATGATCACACTCGCTGCGCTGGTACTCACACACCTATTACCTGCTGAGGGTCAGTCGCGCACATTTCCATACCAAGCCGTCATTACCGAGAACGAAACATACGTTCGGAGTGGTCCCGGATCGCGCTATTATCCGACGGCAAGATTGTCAGAAGGCGTGAATGTCACAGTCCACCGGCACGATCCTGGTGGCTGGTATATGATTGCTCCACCCGCAGGAAGTTTTAGCTGGATTCGTGCCGAATACATTGAGACCTCTGATCGCAAAACTGGAACGGTCAACGACAACCAGGTGGTGGTTCGCGTAGGAAGTCTGTTTGGTGACAAAAAAGATGTCGAACAGAAACGTTTATCGCGAGGTGATCGCGTTAATATCCTCGGCGAAAAATCGTTCAACACGCCTGAAGGTCTCGTGCATATGTACAAGATTTCTCCACCGCGTGGGGAATATCGTTGGGTGCCGGGACAGTTCCTTGCCGCGGCGGACTCCATCGCCAAACGACCACCAGCCGGCAACCCGTTTGAAGAGATCAAAACACCCACTGTCGCGAAAAAAACCGAACCCGAAGTTGATCCCTTCTCCACTCCTAACAAACCGGGTGCGAAGAAGTCGAATAACCCCGGCGTGGTTCGAACTGATAAACCGCAAGCCACTCAATCAGAAGCGCAACAACTGGCTCAACTGGACGAACAATTCCGACAAACAATTCGCAGCAAAACTTCACAATGGGATTTGTCTCCGATTGAAACCGGCTACCAGAAGCTCGCAGAGTCTGCCTCGACTGACGCCTTGAAAGATCAACTCGATCAACGATTCGCGGCACTGGCCAAGTATCAAAAGATCAAAGATCAGTATGATGATTTCTTACGACTGACAGAAGAAACGGCCAATCGAGATGCCCAAATTCTTTCCGACACCGGAATGAGGCCCGACATTGTGGCACCTCCCAAATCGGTTCCCCCCGTTGAAAAGTCATCAGAGCCAGCAGAAACTCGCAAACCAACAATCAGTAATGACCCGGCAAAGATGTCAGGTGCGGGGCTGATTCAACGAGCCGTCGTGGCAGCCCCCAATAGCCCGAACTTCGTGCTGATTTCTCCCACGGGAGAAGTGCTGGCGTATCTCTCTTCCACGTCAATCAATCTGGGCACCCATCTGGGGAAGCCCAGAGGAATCTTCGGTAAGCGTAGCTATCGGACCGATCTTCAGGCCGATTTCATCGAAGTCGAAGGCGTGACTCCTGTACGCCTCAAACGCTAGTTTCCTAGAGATGGCATCATGCTTCGGCGTCTTCCGAGAGTCGTTCGTGCGATGATTCCTGCCCCATTCCCTCGTCTATATCAACGAGCTGATAGAAGAGAATCAACAACGCAAAGATGGCAATCGAGGGGACCAAAAAGAAAATCTGGAAGTTGGTTTCACCGGTTCCCGTATCGGTCAGCCAGGTGCCAAATTTTCCCGCGACAAGAAACCCCAAAGGCATGGCAATGCCCATCGTCAAAAACGCAAACAGGTTTTGTGCCGAGGTTCGCAAATCGGCCCGAGCTCGGCTATCAATATAAAGTTGAATCACAATGATCAAAAAGACGTGACACACCCCTTGCAGCGCGATGCTGGTCAAGATCAATGACGAAGGTTCCTCTGCCACAAAGAACGCATAGCGTAAGAGCCAACCGATCATCCCCAACGCAAAGGTTGTCTTCAGACCGAAGCGTTTGAGGAAAAACGGCAACAGAATCAATGCGGGGAATTCCGAAATCTGCCCCAATGTCATGAGTGCCGGAATCCAATCGGCTTCATACTCCAACTGCAATAACAATTGCGGAGCCGCGACCGAATAAAACGGCACGACAAGCGCGAGCAGAAAACTGATCACAATCAACTGCGAAAATGTTTTGTCACCAAACATTCGAAATGTCGCCAACGGTGCGATGGCGGATTGCGTGGAGGATCGCGTCGGTGGGGTTGGCGGTAAAAAGACGCAAAAGCTGCTCAAGGCGAACGAGAGAATCGCCGCTAGTTTGAAACAGTCGGCACTCGATGGTGGACTGACCCAACGAAACGTATAGACAAACTGGTCCAGAGTCGGTGTCCACTCGGGATACCGCTCACTCAACCAACGATAGGCGTCACCTCGCCCCAACCAAACTGACAGGCACCATCCCGCCAACATCCAGCCAACCGTTCCCCAGATACGGACCTTCCCAAAGTCGGCAGCCGGGTCGGGCAAATGCCGAAAGGTCATCGCCGATGCGAGCGGGATTGTCGGGAAGTACGCAAACGAAAAGATACCAATCAAGACCATCATGGCAGAAAAATTGGTTCCCGTGGCGCGATACATTTCTGTGGCTACGGGTATCGCTAATAAGGACAACCCGCCCGTAAAATGCGCCACGGCCAGATAGCGTTCACTCGACATCCAACGGTCACACAATTGCCCCACGATAAAGGGAGCTCCCCAGAGTCCCATCGCGGCAACGGCCATCAATTTGCCGAGTTGCTCTTGAGAGAGGCCGTTATCGACAAAATAGATAGGCAGATAAGTGAGCAGAGCTCCCGTAATCCCCCATTGCAATGCCCATAAAAGTGAAAGACGACACCCCAAACCGAATTTCAGTTTGGGTTTTGATTCCATGACATTATCCAATACGAAGATCACGACTTCGGAGTGACAAATCGTGCATCGACATCATTCGTCGGCATAGTATTGACGAAACATTTCTTCCGTCAAATCCGGTTGATACGTGAGCAGTTGGCCGTACTCGTGTGTACTGGATTCTAACAACCAATGGTTGGTGATCCGACCATGATCCAATTCTCTGAACCACTTTTCATAGATTTTGAGAACATTAGAGTTTTCTTCGTAAAATACACGACGTTCGGTCAACTGCCTGAAAAACTTTCTCAGCTTGGACCCTTGGGAAACGGGAAACTTGACGGCTTGCCAAATCTGACTTGTAAATCGCGTCAACGAACGAGAGAAGAGACACGACCGTTTTGCATAAAGCGTAATGACATCAACTTGATCAAAGTCTTTCAGCAATTTGTCAAAACGAGAATTATCGCCGTCTTGTCTGTAACGAACGAACAAATCGTAATGCACCAGCAAGAATCTGATCCTCGCGAGAGATGAAAGAACCCGACCTCTTCAATTTTTGGAATTTTGAGAGAGACAGATAAGACCAAGTGGACTGATCCTCAAGCCCCAGTTCGGTCAGGAGCTCTGGATACTGCCCACGTTCAATGCCTGAATCAATCGGGTCTTCCCCGTACAAGAGGCCCCCGCAACAATCATTAAACGTGTATTCTCTGACATTGGTTCGTAAATCGAGACAATTTGCTCAGGGGCAAGCAAGTTGTAAAGAAGTTCCGTCTATTGACTGCCGTCGAGTTTTTCGGAATCTGACGCCGACTCAGAGTCACCGTTGGAATCATCCGTCGAAGCCGAACTCACATCAACCGGAGACTCGGTCTCATCCGCGTCAACGTCTCCCGCATCAATCTCTTCCGTTTCATTAAAGAACATAAAGAAGCCAACCATGATCGCTCCCGCAAAGATAGTGGGGAAGATCCAGATCCAAAACCATTTCTTCAATTGTTGTTCTTTGACCGCTTTCGCATCGACATCGGCTGCGAGTTCTGACTTTTCAGATTGTAGCTGCAAAAGAGGCATCAGGTCAGAATCAAATGTCTTGTTGGCAACGGCGACATAATTTTCGTTTAAGGTTTCAATGCCGGGAACTTCCTCTTCCGAATTTCGATAGATCGTTTGAAATGCAGCGAGTGTTTTGGTTTGTTTCTTAAAGGCCGATCGTTTTTCTTCGGTGAGGTCGGCCAATTTTCCGTCGAGTTCTTCACCAATCGTGCTGGCTGCTGCTCCAATTTCTTTGATCTCTTGATGGAGTTTCGTCGATTTTTCTGGAGTGAAAATCCCTTCAATCTGGCCAGCAGAAAAGGCACCGATTAACATTCCCAAACCGAGCGTAAACAATGCCAACATTCCCTGGGCTTGACCGCGAATTTCTTTCGGAGCGACTTTATCCGTATAGATCTGCCCGGTCACAAAGAAGAAGTCGTAACAAATTCCATGCAAGACAATTCCGAGGATCAACATTGATTGCAGGTCAGAGGCTCCTGTCGCTGCATCAACGGGAGAACCAAGAGCAAACAAACCATAACGTAACACCCAAGCGAACATCCCTACCAATAACATCCACTTCACACCGAGACGCTTAAAAAACAGAGGCATCAGCAACATGAAAATGATTTCGGACATCTGGCCGTAAGCCATCGTCCCACCGACATTCTCAATTCCCGCCTGACCGATTGCTCGCGCGGCCATTTGATAGTAAAAAGCCAACGGAATGCAAATGAGGATTGAACTGACGAGAAAGATCAAAAAAGGTTTGTGTTTGAGTAAGACAAAAGCATCCGCACCGATCAATTCGCGCGCAGAGACTTTTTCACCTGCTAAGGGAGGCGGCGTGTGAGGTAGAGTAAAGCTATAAACTCCCAGCAAAATCCCACTTCCTGCCGCTAGGTAAAAGACGTTGATGCTGGCATCCCAAGCTAGCCAGCTAATCAGCACACCGACAACCACCCACCCAATTGTTCCGAACACGCGGATGACAGGAAACTGCGATTCGGGATCAGTCATCGTGTGCAGCGCTAACGAGTTCGTCAGAGCGAGGGTCGGAAAGAAGAAGATCATGTGAACGAAGAAGGCAATGTTGATCATATTGGGATCAGGATTTTCTGCTTTCATCAACGTCGTCGCATAAATCATCACCAATCCGGCCAGCAAATGCATGACACCGAGCACTTTTTCTGTCGGGAAAAAACGATCTGCGATCATTCCCACAAAGAAAGGGGAAATCAGACAAGCGATTGGCCCCACGGAATACATCCAAGTAAAGTCAACCTCATCAAAGCCAATCGACCCCAAATAGAGTGGACCAACCACATACCAAGCTCCCCAGATGAAAAACTGGAGGAACATCATGGCCGATAGACGCTGGCTGATACTGAACTTACTGATGTAATCCCGAAGCATTCTCTTGTCCTGATTATGTTTAGGAGGATGAGCGACTGAAGTCTCGCTTTGATCTTCACCCGATCACGGTCTGAGTTCAAGCGTAATCCACCGCCCGAACCGTAAATTCTCAGAGGACTTATGCTCTTTCCCGCACCGCCTAAGCCGATCTAATGTGCGGATTCTTTCGGAATCACTGAAAACGTGTCTTTGCATCGCCCGGAATACAGCACACAATTGACCATTCCCAAAGCTATGAACCAGAAACGAGAGAACATGTCGCGTTCGATCTGGAGAATTCTGTTCACACTGGCACTGGCTGTCGTGCTGATTCCCGGCATGCAGCGCTGGCAATCCACAATCAGTGCGTCGGGCCAAGATCCTGATAACACCAATTGTGCAAAGTCTAATTGCCCGAGTGGAAGTTGCGGCAACCTGAGAACTCTGCAAGCACAACTTGACCAAGCCGCACGAAACGTCGATTCCACTCAGCCGAAATAGGCCATGACTGGTCGAATCCCTCATGGACTGTGAACTCCGCTCGTAGGATTTGGGGCGGTTAAATGGGCCGCAGATTCGCGCACAACCGACAATCGGACGTTGATGAAGTCCCTTTTTACGGAGTTTGTCAAAATCGGATTGCCGATTACTGGAAGAGTTGTAGATTCAGGAACGACAATGACTTAACGCTTTTTTTCCATCCAGTCTGCTCCAAACAACGACGGCATTTTCGTGACCTCCCCAACCACAACATCGCAACAAGAGACCTCGAAAGATTCACCTGAACATCATTCAGAAGTGACATCGACGGTGATCCGCGCTCGCAGTGGTTGGCAAGCAGTTAACTTTGCAGAGCTTTGGCACTACCGAGAGCTGTTGTTCTTTCTGATTTGGCGGGATGTCAAAATCCGATACAAGCAGACGATTTTGGGAGCAACCTGGGCCATTATTCAGCCGGTCATGACCATGATTGTCTTCACCATTTTCTTCGGAAAATTTGGTGGGATGGCGAAAGGCTCAAATATTCCATACCCGATTGTCGTATTTTCGGCATTACTTCCCTGGACGTTCTTCGTCAACTCGATTTCTCAAGGTGGGAACAGTTTGGTGAATAGCTCCCATCTGATCACAAAGGTCTATTTTCCCCGGTTGCTGATTCCCATGTCGACGTTGGGAGCCCCTCTGCTCGACTTTGCGATCTCCTCTGGAGTGCTGGTGGCGATGATCGGTTGGTATATGGCGACGGGAGTCGACAGCATCGTGATCTCGCCGCAATTGACTCTGCTTCCAGTATTCCTTCTGATCACAATTCTGACGGCTTTCGGTGTTAGCACTTTGTTATCGGCGTTGACGATTGCCTATCGAGACTTTCGCTATGTGTTGACGTTTCTGGTGCAACTCTGGATGTTCGCATCTCCTGTGGCTTATGTCCTCGGTGGCGAGAATGGAGTCCCCGAACGCTGGTGGCGATGGATGGCACTCAACCCCATGACCGGTGCCATTGTCGGCTTTCGCCGTAGCATCACGGGTGAGCCATTGCTGTGGGATGTGATTGCGATTTCGGGAGTTTCCAGCGTGCTGTTTCTGATTGCCGGTGTTATGTATTTCCGTCGCGTCGAACAACGATTCGCCGACATTATTTGAGGATTGTCCATCGTGACCCAAGCGGCCATTACCGTAGAACATCTCAGTAAACGCTTTTTAATCAGCGCTGCCGAAGAGCGTGCAACTACATTCTACGATGCGATCTCCTCCACAATGCTGGCGCCGCTGAATCGTTTTCGCCGCCTGTCTCAGAACGCGCCTTCCTCAGAAGAGTTCTGGGCATTAAAAGACATCAACTTTGAAGTCCCGGAAGGGGAAGTGGTCGGAATCATCGGCCACAATGGAGCTGGCAAAAGCACTCTGCTCAAAATTCTCTCCCGAATCACCGAGCCGACGGAAGGCCAAATCAAGATTCGGGGTCGTGTCGCCAGCTTGCTCGAAGTGGGAACCGGCTTTCACCCCGAACTAACAGGACGCGAAAACATTTTTCTCAATGGCTCGATTCTGGGGATGTCGCGCACAGAGATCGATGCCAACTTCGATGCCATTGTTGATTTCTCTGGTATCGAACAATTTCTCGACACTCCCTTCAAACGCTACTCCAGCGGGATGGGCATTCGCCTCGCCTTCGCGGTGGCCGCGCATCTCGATCCTGAAATCTTGATCATCGATGAAGTTCTCGCCGTGGGTGATGCACACTTCCAACGGAAGTGTCTCGGAAAAATGAGTGAAGTGGCAGGAAGTGGTCGCACGGTGTTGTTTGTCAGTCACAACATGGCGGCAGTGGAAAATTTGTGTAATCGTGCGATCTTACTTCAACACGGTCAACTCACAAAAGAAGGACCGACGTCGGAAACCATCCAAACTTATATGAGTGGTATCGAGAGCGATTGGGATCAGGCAGAGGCCGAACTTCCCAAACAGAATGGCGTGAAAGCCAGCGTGAGTATCACCAACGAAGAAGGGGGAGACATCATTGCGGCTGGTCGCCCCACGATCTGGACAATCGACTTGGAACTCGACCGGCCATTGGTTGATGCAGAAGTCGGATTCCGCGTGATGGATCACAACGGCAATTCGATCACAACCATTTATACGATGTATCAGTCAACCGAACATTGGCGTATTGAAAAGAAAGCCACCATTCAAGTTGATTGGCCCGACTTCAATCTCTCAGCGGGAAGATACTATGTCACCTTCACCGTCGTTGATGGACAAGAAGTGATTTCCAGTTGGGAAAAATCGGTCGTTCTCGATGTGAGTGAAAGTGATTATTTTGGAACGGGTCGCACAATGCCCGGTGCATTCGGAGGCACTCTTTCCAAAGTGGATTGGAAACTGGTTTCCCAGGAATAAACCCGACAACTCGTCATGTCTGAAAATCGATGTGCTATTGTTATTCCCGTCTATCGCGATGTTCTCAATCCCTTGGAACAAATCGCCATGGAACAATGAGCACGGGTGCTGCATTCGTATCCGATTGTGTTATGTGGTCCTGAAGGACTCAACATCGAACTCTATCGTGAAATTCTCGGCGAGATTCGCTGGGAGTCATTCGCAACAGAGCATTTCTCTTCCATTGAAAACTACAGCCGACTCTTACTCAATCCACATTTTCATGAACGCTTTCGCGAGCATCAGTTCATGCTGCTCTATCAGACAGATGCATTTATTTTTCGAGACGAATTAAATAAATGGTGCGATACCGACTACGATTATATGGGTGCTCCGTTTTTGAAAAACGACGCAAAAGACATCCATAATCTTCAGAACTGGGTGGGAGGCAACGGGGGATTTTCTCTGAGACGGATCGATGCCTGCCTCGACATCCTGACTCGATGCCGTCGCCATCGCATGAAATCAACATCCGAATTATGGACAGAATATCGCCGCACAAAAGGATTATTGTCTCCACGAGCATTGCTGGGATTTCTCGTTCGATCGCTGGGAGTGAATAATACTCTCGGACACCTCATCGATCACTATCCCTGGAACGAAGATGCGTTCTGGTCCATGGAAGCTCCGAAGACGGGATGTTTTCGAGTTCCTTCTCCAGAGGAATCCGCCCAATTCTCCCTGGAAACACATCCACGTTTTTGGATCGAACAACTCGAAGGGCATCTCCCGATGGGTTGTCATGCCTGGTGGCGATATGATCTTGAGTTTTGGAAAACTCATCTACAAGAAGCGGGCTACGATATCAATGGAAAGGTCTCTCTATCGTGACATCCACATCGAATGAATGCTCGATCTGTCATTGCTCGACAGGACAACGGCACCATGCTGAAGAACGCATGTTTGGTTGGGGTGACCCGTTCAAATACTTTGAATGCGGTGACTGCGGATGCTTACAACTCGTCGAACCACCGGAGGATCTGGGCAAATATTACCCGCCGGGTGAATACTATTCTTATCACGTAAAATTGGCATCGTCCGTTCTCATTTCTCCTTGGCGACGCTGGTTACGACGAAAAAGAAACGAAGCACAACTCTCAAAAGCCAAAGGGTTAATGGGGAAAATCGCCAAGAAAAAACCGGCTCCAGGAATTGAGCTCTATCGTCCGTGGTTTTGTGAAAATAAAAACATTCACTTACAGTCGCGTCTCCTCGATGTGGGCTGTGGTAACGGAGTATTACTCTCCTCTTTGGCAAATTTGGGTTTTGAAAGTTTAACCGGAGTCGACCCGTTTCTGTCAGATGAGACTGCTCCTCACCCGTTGCGACTCTTCGTGGTCTCACTGGAAGAGTTTCAAGAAGCCGACTTTGAATTGATTATGTTTCATCATTCGTTTGAACATCTACCAGATCCGCTGACAACACTGAAAGCCACCGCAGCGAAACTCTCGCCTGACGGTGTCTGCTTGATACGGATCCCCATCGCGACCGCCGGCCCTTGGAAAAGGTATGGAACTCACTGGGTCGAACTCGACGCGCCTCGACACTTTCATTTGCACACTGAACGCAGCTTGGACCACTTGGCCAAACAATGTGGCCTGAAAATTGTGAGAACGGAATACGAAGAAACTGCATTTCCTTACGCAGGCAGTGAATTGTATTTACGCGATAAGCCGCTGTTTCAAAACGGTATCAATTTAATCCATCAGGAATTCACGACCACAGACTTCAAAAGATTTGAGCAACTCTCAAATCAAGATGTCGAAGCCAGTCAAGCGGGACGGGCGGCGTTTTATCTCAAGCGAGATCCTGAACTCTTGAAGAGTGAGGGTCTGTCGTGACGGAGACCAGTTCCACAAATTCTCAAGCAAAGAAAGCTCCTCCGCTCAAGAAAGCGGCGTTTATTGCCACCGATCAGATTTTAGAGCACTTTGACACCTATTTCCCGCTGATCTGTCCCGATGGTTGTCCCCGCTGGAAGGAATGGGAGTTTGTCACCAATCCGACCGAAGGACAATTCGACGCGATGGGTGCGTTTCAAAGTGTCGAACCGCTCAATCGGGAATATCGGCTTCAAGTCCCTCCGACTAAAACACTACTGACCGTTATGGAACCTCCCGAGATTTTGACATTTCCCGACGGCTTCACCAATCAATTCCATTCGGTGCTGAGTCAATCAAGACATATAAAATGTCGCAACCCGATGGTTTCACATTCAGGACATCACTGGTTTATTGAACGCGCCTACAACCAGATTCTCGACTGTTCGGATATTGAGAAAACCAAACTTCTCTCCATGGTGATCTCGTCAAAACAAGATACCGAAGGTCATCGTAAACGCTGGAAACTGGCTCAAGCCCTCAAAGAACACTTCGGGGATTGCATCGATTGGTTTGGACGTGGTGTGCAAGAGCTGAAATACAAACGTGATGGCGTTCTCCCTTACCAATATCATATCGTGCTGGAGAATTCCTCGGTCCCGCATTACTGGACAGAGAAAATTGCCGACGCATTTGTCTCAAACAGTTTTCCGTTTTACTGGGGCGATCCAAAAATCGCCGAGCACTTTCCTGCCGAGGCGATGGTCTCTATCGACATCGATCACCCCGACCGTTGTATTGCAGCGATTGAATCTGCCATCGATCAGCATTTCGCCAACACACATCAAACAGCCATGCTGGCTGCGAGAACTCGGCTACTGCAAGATCACCATCGCCACGAAACGTACCGTAAGATCTGGAATGCGGCCCCCGAAAGCCCTCCCGCGCTTGTGACTATTCAACCGCACTCAGAGTTTCTATTCTCTGTTCGACAAAAGTTACGTTTTTACCAACAGAAGCTTTTCACCGGATAGTTCCACGACCGCAACAAGCAAAGATTTAGAGGATCTCACACTGTGAGCGATCTGCCCTGCATCACAATTATTACTCCCTCCTTTGATCGTCCTGACCTGCTGGACGAGACGATCCGCTCGGTTCTCGATCAGAATTACCCGAATCTCGAATATCTGGTCGCCGATGGGAGCCATCACGAAGAAACAAAACGAGTCCTCGAAGCGTATGACGACCGCTTGCACTGGTGGTGTCAGCAAAGATTTCAAAATCCCGCGCAAGCGATTAACAAAGCTCTCAACAAATCTACCGGAGACATCATCGCGATTCTCAACTGTGGAGATTCGTACCTTCCGGGAACACTGCAACAGGTCGGAGAACATTTCAGAGATCACCCAAAAACAGATTTCCTTTATGGACAGTGCCAAGTCGTCGATCAACAGGGAGAGACCCTCAAAACGCATCGCGGCAACCTCTTCAAATTGGAAGAACTGCTCGATTTGTGGAATGTCTGGTGGAAAGGGAGAAACTTTCTTCAGCCGGAGTGTTTTTGGTCACGCCGCGTTTTTCTCAAAGTCCGTTCTTTCCGCGAAGATCTTGACCGTGCTTTTTACTATGAATACTGGACTCGCCTCTTTCTTGCCGGTGCAAACGTCGAACGCATCGACAAAGAACTGAGTCGCCATCGGTTTCCCGCAGGACAAATCGCGGCGCATTCCGATGTGCAAGCAGAAGAAGAACTGGCGGTGATTGAATCCATTTTATGGAATCCGAAATCCGGGTTGGACCGTTCCCTTCGACACAGACTACAAGCCGATTGGCTGTATGAAACACGAATCGCAAGTCTTATTTCGGAGTCGGTCGCCGCCGGGGAGACCCTCTGGCAATCTCGTTTCAAGATTGCCCCAAAACTTCTCCAAAATCCCAAAGCACTGCTTTCTGAGCGGTTTCAAACTCGAATGCAGGAGTACGGAAAAACAGAGGATCAGGACGAAACTTGATTTCTGGAGTTGGTCGCTTTAGGCTAAGCAAAGTGTCACCAACCTTCGACACCTTCCTTGCCTCACCATTTGCCGACCCCGATGTTTCATTTCCGCCGTCAAAAACTCACAGTCATCGCCCAACGCCTGCTCAGAGAATGCGCGGTCGCGATGACCTTGATCGCGATGTTGATCATCGATCTCCCGTTGACGGCCCTCCCTCCAGTCATTGAATCTGCACCGGCTGTCCCATCCTGCTGTGCTGCCAGACTCACTTCGCAAACATCCAGTCTTTCAGCCTGTGGATGCTCATTAGAAAAACGAAAATCGGGGACTTGTTGCTGTCAGGGAAAACCGACCTGCGGACGACAAAGAGAAAAAGATTCGGTTCCAACCCTGCGATCATGCGATTGTTCTGGGTCGCAAAGTCATTTACTGCTGACCGGTCAGCCTCGCTTGGGTCAATCGAGTGTCACGATTTTTCCGTCAGGGATCATTTCCAATCAAAGCCAATCATCTAGTTCTCTGAATGGCTTAGACAAAACCCAACCAGAACACTCCCCTCCCGAACTCCTGAATAGCGTCTCATGCTGTTGAGTCTTTAAGACACTATGCGATTTGTCATGTGGCAAAGCCGGTGTCTTACCTATTCCTATTCTCATCAGGAGTCACTTCTTTATGTTTAAGTCAAATATCACTGCGCGCCAGCGCGGGTTCACGCTGATTGAGTTACTGGTGGTCATCGCCATTATTGCCGTTCTTGTTGCGTTGTTATTACCGGCCGTCCAACAGGCGCGAGAAGCCGCTCGTCGGTCGCAATGTAAAAACAACCTGAAACAACTTGGTTTGGCAATCCACAATTATCATGACACCCATCGTGTCTTTCCTCCCGGTTACATTTCTCGAAATGTGAATACCAATGATCCCGCGACGAGTGATACGGGCCCCGGATTTTCTTGGGGGATTATGATTTTGCCGTTCACTGATCAAGCTCCTCTTTACAACCAACTGGACCTCAACTTAAACGCAACCACAGCAGCAAACTTCAATATTGCTCAACAGAACCTGAACGTGTTCATGTGCCCCAGTGATCCTGGACCAGAGCGATTTACGGTCAACGACGGATCGACTGATTACGATTTGCCGAAAGCAAACTACGTCGGAATCTACGGTTACGGCAGCGTCACAATGAGACCAGGAGCGCCCGATCCTGCTGGCTTATTTTTCCGTAACTCACGTGTGAGAATGGCCGACATTATCGATGGAACCTCGAACGTCCTGATGGTCGGTGAACGTGCCTCTGAGCATGATTTTGTGAATGGTATGCCCCAGATTAACGCGAACTCCACTTGGTACGCCGCGATTCCTGGAGCGATTCGTCCTGCCGGCATGATGAACCCGGCAATGACCGAGGCTCAACCTTCTTTGGTATTAGGGCATGTGGGGCAAGCTGCGATGGGCGGAATGATGCAAATGCACCATACGCCCAATACAACCAACCATATCGTCAACTTTTCGAGTCGTCATACTGGAGGGATGCAATTCCTCCTCTCCGATGGCTCGGTGCATTTTCTCAGTGAAAATGTTGACTACAACACCTTCCGTTTCCTCGGGCAACGAGCAGACGGTAATGTCGTCGGGCAGTGGTAGACGTTTTATCCAATGACGACTTTTCGGAAATCCTCAATCTCCGGCGTTAGAAGACTAGGCGTCGGTGATTGAGCCGATTAAGTTAGTGGGTTCAATCACTCACAGAATCCACAGATCAAGAAAGGAAGAGCCATGCCCAAAGCAAGCGCTCGACACATTCTCGTCCCGACCGAAGAAGCGTGTAACGAATTGAAGCAGAAAATTGAAGGGGGTACTGATTTCGCAGAAGTCGCGAAAGAACACTCGCAATGCCCATCCAGCGCTCAAGGTGGAGCACTGGGATCATTCGGCCCTGGACAGATGGTCCCGGAATTCGACACCGCAGTTTTCACCGGTAATGTCGGAGAACTTCAAGGCCCCATTCAAACTCAGTTTGGATATCATTTGCTGGAAGTGACCAGCCGCGAGGACTGAAATATCAGTTCGAGTTGTTGACCGCGCAATCAAACAGACTCTCCGGGCGACCTCCCCGCAGAGTCTGTTTTTGTTTCAAGTGAAACCAAACCTTATTTTCCGGTGTAGAAGAAGTCGTCCGGACCTTTGTGTGTGTAATAAGGATAGACGGTGACGGCTGCCTGAGTCGGATTTTGTGGATAAGCCATGTTCTGAGGAATTTTGTACATGTGCTGGTATGAATGTTGTGGTGCCCAGCCCCAGTATTGGGTTCCATCGTCGTAACACCATTTTTGACCATCCCAATGTGGTTTCTGTCCTTGCCTATAGCAATCAGGACAATACTGGGGATGACCGCTAGCCTGATGCTGAGCGTGGCCCTGAACATGTTGTTGCGTCATTTGAGCCGGTTTTTGATTATACGGAAACGGCAGATCTTCATTAGGTGCAGCAGTGGTGGAGACTGGTGTCAGTTCACCGATCGAGGCCGGAGAGGGCGGAACGGGACTCTGCCCACGAATCAGGCTTGGCGAAGTCGCACAGCCAACGAAGAGGGGCATCATCAGGCAGGACAACAGCCCGGTGGTCAGTCGGGTATTCATAGTAAACACTCCCTTGTTTGCGGAATCGCGTAATTCACTCGCAACAATCTTTAGATTGCGGTGACTCCTGAGATAGTTATCGGCTTAATCGGTCTCAAAATGGTGAAAATCCCCCCCTCACTTACAATCGGTTCCCCAACAATAACCCTTCGACCTTGCAGAGACGCCCTAATCGATATAAATTAACACTCTCACGCGGTACGGATTCCGCGGATTATTCGCCGTAAACATCAACTTATGCTTGGTTTGCGGCATCCAAGTATCAGGAGGATCATCTCTTGCAGGTTGCCATCACAACTCGTATTTTTCAGGATTTGTCCTTCTCCGAAACCTGTCAGACGGCTTCCGAGCTCGATTATGACAAGCTGGAGCTCTGTTTTTCCGCAAAACAGAGCGAATGGTCGGCTGCTCAGATTTCTCAAGAGCCGGAGATTTATGCCTCCAAATACTATGAGCTGACTCGGTTGACGCCGGTCGCTTTTTACGTGCTTTACGATATTGACCGTGAGGAACTCAAAGGTCTGTGCCAATTCGCCAAGAAACTGAAAGTCACACAGATCACCCTGCCCTCTTCTCCAGTCGGTGCTCCCTACAATACTGAAGTGGATCGCTTAAAAGACTTTGTTGCCATTGCGACCCAAGAAGGAGTCCGTCTCTCGATCAAGACCGAGACAGGCATGCTCACAGAAGATCCGCACACAGCCGTCGAAATCTGTCAAGCCGTGAAACATCTGGGGCTCACGTTCGATCCGAGTTATTACCTGTGCAACCCCACCGGAAAAGAACGCGACTACGACCTTCTACTGCCGCATATTTTCCACGTGCATCTGCGAGACTCCAGTTATGACGATCTCCAAGTCCTCACGGGACTCGGTCATATCGACTATAACCGTCTGATCGCACAACTCGAGACTGTAAACTTCAATCGCACACTCAGTATCGATTTGTTACCTGAGAAAACACCGAAAGAAACTCGCGAGCTTGAACTTCGCAAACTGCGATTGTTAACAGAATCACTGCTGTAAGAGTTTTTTTAGGTCTTCTGCGCTGGTGTTTCTTCTGGATTGCGCGTCATTTGCCAAGCCAGCACCGCTAAAGCGGCTCCGAGAACCGGCGCAACGACGTACAGCCACTGACCTTGGATTGTTCCACTCACAAGAGCCGGCCCCAAAGATCGGGCGGGATTCATGGACGCTCCGCAGATTGGCCCCGCAAACATGGCTTCAAATCCAACCGTTGCGCCAATCGCGGCCCCTGCCATGATCCCCTTCTCCTTCGCGCCAATCGCCACACAGAGAATCACATACATCAAAATGAAGGTCAGAAACAACTCGAACACGAACGACTGCCACCATCCATCCGCAGGTATAGTGCTCCCCAAAGTAGTGTGATCGGGAAACATGCTTCGTAATAACACGCTCGCCGCGAAAGCCCCCAGCAATTGAGAGGCAATATACGGCAAAACATTTTTACCCGGAAATCGACGAGCGATCCAAAATGCGCAGGAGACCGCCGGATTGAGATGAGCACCCGAGATGTCTCCCACGGCATAGATCATGGCCATCACGACCAGACCGAACGTCAGAGCGATACCGGGATGAGTCACCGCTCCCCCGCTCACATCGTTGGCGATAATCGCTCCAGTTCCGGCAAACACCAACGCAAACGTGCCAATGACTTCTGCTATCAGTTGTCTGGAAATCACATCCTTATCCCTATTGAAAGTCTCTTAAACTGAGAACGCAAACGACCTCACTATAGCGGCTCGACTTGCGGATTGATTCTACTTTAGAAAGTTGTGAAAATGAAGAACCACAGAGTTCACGAGAACGCAAAGGAATGATTTTTGGGTGGCACTGGACGGCTTGTCCGCCAGTGAAAGAATAAACTCACGCAGAGTCGCGGCGGCGCAGAGGAGTGTAGGTCGGGTTAGTCCGAGCGGAGCGAGCCGTAACCCGACAATTTGGGTAGCACCGAGAGCACGCCTATCGCTGTGCCGCGTTATTCATAGCCCGATCTGCGCAAGCAGTCGGGATGGTTTCGATCAACATTGCGTTTTGAGATCGCTATTTAAGCCGTGAGCGAGTCAAGGAGCTTTGAGCCGCTGGCGCGAACCAGCCGGGCCTTGGAAAGTTTTATGAACCGCGGAGTTCGCTGAGAACGCAGAGAAATATGAGGAAGTGAACGCGTTGTCGTAGGCCGAGAGCCTTCAGACAGCATGAGCTTTCTTGATGTGTGGCTGGGGCTCTCAAAAGTTTGCCAAGAAAATTGAACTCTAATTTCCCATGCGGCCTTCGTCGTTCGGAATACACGCATAGCCCCAGATGAAAAAATGGGTGGCACAGGCCGGCTTGTCTGCCAGTTAATGAGCGAATTAAGCCTTGATCACAGATAGATCAGTATTTCACGGCGCCCGAAGCGGCACAAAAGTATTCGATTTTTTGAAGGAGTCCGCAGAACTCGTATTGACCCACGTTGATCTCGTGCCAGAATCATTATATACAATAAGTATCTGAGAAATATTCTCTGACAAGCAGACCGATTTCATCCCACGTAGCCAGGAAAGAGTCCAGCTCATGAAATGGTATTTTGAAAGCTGCCGACTTTCGCATGTGTTATTGCTGGGAATCATCGTCTGGGCGATTTGCGCAAGCTGGCTCCTGAAAGAGGTCGCTCCCGTTGCCTACATTGGCTTACACATGGCGACGACTGGAGTTTTCTTCATCGCATTTCTCGCGGTCGATCGAAAATCAAAACGCGAAAAAGTTGTGCCTGCCGTTCAGGAACAACAGGATAAAGTGGCCTAATCTACTTATTCTTTGCGAACTTGTACTTGCAGCGCGCCCAACATGCGTGTGATCTTGGTTTCTTTGCTGTTGATGAAGAAGACGTTTTCCAAAACGATGGCACGACGCTCTTGAGTCGGGTGCAAAATCAATCGTCCACCTCGTAGCAAGAAATACTCAAACACGTCTGAGATTTCTTTTTCGATCCGTAAGTGCGGAGCCGAATAGCGTTCCAAGTCGCTCAGGACGCCGTGATGGTGCAGTAATTCGTTGGGACGAACTTCCCAATAATCGAACTGCACGCTGATCAACACTCCGATATAGATGAGTGTCATCATCGTAAAGAAACAAAAGTAGAACGCGGAATTACAGAACGGCTGCAATGCCTTCAACACATTGGTCACCGCAGGTACTAACTCAGGATTAAACTCGAACACCGCCCAAAGTATCACACCGACTGAAACACAAAAGAAAAACAACGTTAACGATGTCGTGCGTGGGAAGTCGAACGAAAGCACCACCATATTCAATGCCAGAATGCCTAAAAATATGAGTGCCACGTTGCTGGTTGCAGGACTAATCTGATTCTTTTGAATCAAAAGATAAATGCCGGCAACCAACGAAGCAATCCAACTTGGGTACAGATACACAATCTTGGGATAGGAAACCAAATAAATACTGTCTGGCAGACTGGACTTGGAAGGTTCAGGACTCGCTGTGGATTGTGCATCACTCATTAGATTCACTCCCTAGTCTTGTGCATAGAACGCATTGTGCCTTAATCAGAAGTCCGACCGATCAAACAGTCGGACTTCTGGAGTGTAAGGTCGCATTGAGTCAATCATTGACCCTGTAATTGCTGAAACATCATGAAGCCCTGCATCCCGAGTTGATACAACCCTTGAAGTTGTGCAGCGGGAATATGAGCTTTGGCATCGAGTCCACTTTCCGAGAAGGATAAAGCATATCCGAGATAAGAAGGCTTAATCCCATCAACTGACAATGCTCCTGGAGGTAGCAAACCGAATTGAGACGCTTGTTCGACTCCTTGAGCAACCAGTGAAGGCAAGTCAAACAAAATGATGATATTCGCTTCGGCCCCTAACTTGGAGCGAGTTGCGTCCATGGCAGGACTCGTCGCAGGTGATGCTGCAGACTTCATCAAAGCCGACATCGCCTCGGTCCCACCACCGGTTGTTGCCAGAACTTGTTTTTTCAGATAGGCCATGCGACTCACAGCCCCTTCAGGACCGTACATCATCTGCATTGCCATCTGCTGCATTTGCTTGGCTTGAGCTTGCTGCGGATTGAGGTCTGCTCCCTCTGGTGTGGGAAACTCTTGCTTTAAAGTCATCTTATCAACAGCTTGACCATCAATGGTTTCCGCAGAGCCTTCGTAGGTCATAGTCTGTTTCATCACGGGAGTATCAATGTTTGACACCATTTTAAACATCCCCGGCAATGCCTCTTTCGCGGCGGATGTATCATTGACATCGTAAATAGCCGCAACGCGAAACAGGCCACTTGCGACATCGCCGAGTCCAAATGAGCTGACGTATCCCTTCATATCGAGCGCTGAGAGCTTCTGAATAACATCGTCAACCTCCACTTCGGGAGCGGCATTTTCACCGAAGAACTTCGACATCAACTCGATACTCCACTTCGTCATTTTTGCCATATCGAGACTGATCCCGGCGTACATGACTTCATTCGCGGGTAACTTCGCAAAATTCTGCATGGCGTCTGGTTGTGAACCGGAGAGGAATTTTGAGGTCGCAGACCCTTTTTTCACAGCAAGATACTCGTCGAATTGAATTCCTTCTTTAGAGACGGACATCGCGATCAGGCAGCCATCCAGATCTTTCACAGAATCCAATAACGATTTCGCCAGATCACTGTAAAAATCCATGATCGCTGCCATATCGATTCCGGGGACAGCCGCCCCTTGCGCTTCCGCGACGGCAGCATCGAGCACGACATCAATATTATCGCGGGCTGCTTCGATCTCGCCCTGATATTGAGAAGCAATTTGCTGGATGTTGATGAAGATCCCGACATCGGCTTTCATGATCATCATCTGTGCCTTCATATCGGCAGCCTTAGAGACGTTCTCAGCTTTGCCATCGACACATGCCTGAACAGCTTTCATGGCTTCGGCATCTCGTGAGTAGAGCAGCCAATTTTCGTATTCGACATAGGTGTAGGCATCGCCGACAGCATCCTTGACGGCAGCCACATCATCCGACTCGACCGCAATGATCAAAACCGGCTTGGGTGATCCCTTTTCAGCAATCGCGGCAAACCACCAATCGGTTCCTTTCTTGACACCCAATTTCGCAGGGTTATCAATGATCGTACCCGACATTCCACCCACCGTCGCGCTGGCCATCTCGGCTTGAGCCGGCTCAACAGCCTCGACCAATTCCTTGAGTTTCACCGTAGTTTTGTCAACATCGGCAACACGAATGACCAACGCAGAGTTGGCAGGAAATGCCTCAACGGGAACTTTCGCCGCTTGGGCAGTTAACGTGCTCGCCAGTAAAGCGATGCCACAAAATGTAAGCCTTAACATAATTCAGATCCTTAATCTGCGATGTCTGCGGAGCATCTCACAAAGAGTTCTCCGGCAATCGTGGTTTATCATCTGGTGACTCTACGTGCTTGATCGCAACGCGGATCACCAATATCTCCAAAATTTTAACGTCAGTTCATTGTGGCTTGCCTTATTTGAAAGTGCAAACCGGGATCTCTCGGAAACACAAGATTCATCAGAGTTTAGCGCAAATACGAATTGACCGTTTTGCGGAGACCTTCTGACAGAGAGAATACTGGTTCAAAGCCCAGTCGGTTGCAACTTTTCGAAATATCGGCCCAAGCATGTCGAACGTCACCAGAGCGAGCCTCTTGAAAATTCGGATTGGCATCCACCTCCAGCAGGTCAGAGATCTGATCCACCAAATCCAGCAAGGTTGTAGACTGACCCGTCCCGATATTGAAGACTTCACCTGAGATATTCTCGGTGAATGCGGCTTTCAAATTGGCCTGAACAACATCCTCGACATAGACAAAATCGCGAGATTGTCGTCCATCTCCAAAGATCGTCGGTTGCTCGCCCGCTCGAAACGCATCAATAAATAACGGAATGACGGCCGAATACGGACCTTTGGGATCCTGCCGAGGACCGTAGACATTAAAATACCTCAAGCAGACTGTTTCTAGAGAAAAGCAAGCGGCAAACGCTTCACAAAACTGTTCGCTGGCGAGCTTGGCGGCCGAGTAAGGAGAGATTGTTTGCGGAAGTTGATCTTCTGATTTGGGGAGATCGGGCCGCTCGCCATAAACACTGCAAGAACTCGCCAGCACAAAACGTCTGACTCCCGCTTGCCGACAGGCATCGAGCATTGAAACGGTGGCTGTCGTGCAATAATGATGGCACCCGAGAGGATCATCCAGACTCAATGGCACCGAAGGGATCGCACCCAAATGAAAGACACAGTCCACTCCGTTGACCGCTGAGAGTGCCACATGGGGATCCGCACAATCCCCCTCAATCAAGCGATATTGCCTCTTCATCCCGGCTAAGTTGCCGAGATGCCCCGTGCTCAGGTTATCAAGTACCGTCACCTGATGCCCGGCACGAATGAGCCCCGCCACAAGATGGGAGCCGATAAATCCGGCTCCACCGGTCACCAGACATTCCGCCATCGATCCACCTCAAATTGCACAACCGAATTGCTGCAAACGAGAACGGCTAAACTCTATTTGAAGTCGGAAGGATCCCCAAACAACCCAGAGCCTATTCCACCACTACTGCCACCTTTCAGTGGACCTTTGTGTTTCCGCTGATATTCACTTTCACCGGAGGGAGCCAAGTCTTCGTCTCTGACCGGCTCGGGAGCGGGTGTTAATTCTTTAATGGAAAGTGACATTCGGCGGCTGTCAGGGTCGATTGACAGAACTTTGACTTCGATCTCTTGATCGACCTTCACCACATCGGTGACACGACCAATATGAGCGTGGGCCAGTTCGCTAATGTGTACCAGACCTTCAACGCCGACTTCCAATTTCACGAACGCGCCAAATTTCGTGGTGCGTGTCACATTGCCACGAGTGATGACTCCTGGGCCATAAGTCTCGGCAGCGATCATCCAAGGATCTTTCTGCAACGCTTTCAGAGACAGACCGATTCGACTGCGTTCCTTTTCGAGCGTGACGATCTGAACCTCGACCTGTTGGCCTTCTTTCAGAATTTCTTTGGGATGCGTGATGTGCTGATAACTCATCTCGCCGATGTGTAAGAAGCCATCCGCACCACCGATATCAATGAACGCTCCATAATCTTTGAGGTTCTTGACGTAACCGGTCAAAGTCTGCCCCACGGCCAACTCTTCCCAGAGAGTCTTGGCTTTTTCCTTACGCTCGATTTCGAGGAAGGCTTTATGGCTGACGACCAGATTTCGTTTCTTTTCGTTCGCCTCCATGATTGTCGACTGCAATTTTCGACCGATGAAGGGTTCGAGGTCGGAATGATAGACAAGATCGACCTGCCCTGCCGGCATAAATCCTCGCATCGTGCCGACAGTCACTTCCAATCCACCTTTATTGGTTTTGGTCACCAGCGCATCGACAATCTGTCCCACAGAAAGTTCGCTCCAGTTTCCAGTCACTTTCTTACGACCGTGAGGCAGATTGACGTGAATCAGCCCTTCTTCCGCATCGTAGCGGTCGAATCGAACGCTGATTTTCGTCCCCGGTTGTGGTGTGGTCTTTTCGTTAAACTGACGCTTGGAGACCAAACCGTTAGAACGAAAACCAAGATCCAGAAAGATGTTTTCATCGTCAATTGTTTGCACGGTTGCCAGCAACGTCATGCCTTCGACGAGATCTTCCTCTGTCTGTGGGGTTTCTTCATCCCCGTCTTCTTCCGTATTCGCATCCTCGGCAACAGGGGTACCAGTCACAGAATCTCCGACTTCTCCGCTGGCGAGAGCCGCTGCAATTTCGGCTTCCATCTCGGCATCAAAGTCTTCCGCATCTTTGGGGATCTCGACAGGCCCCTTCGGGGCTTGTGCCGGATCGACCGCCGCCGGTGTGTCTGGCTGATCGCTGGGCACCGCCTGCGAGGCTTCGGGTGTCTGAGCTTGTTTCAGTTTGTCGCGCAGAGAGGCGGGGTTCTTTCCCTCTTGTTCGACCGGGACCGATTGATCGATCGCAGAAACCGGCGGGGCTGCCGATTGAATGGGAGTTTCAATCGAAGGTTCAGCAGGTGGCTCTACTATTACTGGAGCCTCGCTCACCTCGGGTTGATCCACGGAGGGAGTCTCCGCAGGAGCCGGAGCTTCCACGGATTTTTGCTCAGTGGTGATGGGAGATTCCGTAGGGGAAGAGTCCTGTGAAGACGCTTCCGCAACGGGAGTCGCATCCGCTTCGGGTTGTGGAGTGGAGACTGTGTCCTGCTCGGACGGTTTCGGAGTATCCGAACTCATGGCGCAGAGAACCTGTATCTAATCAATGAAAACAATCCGGGACGAACGTCGATTGACCGCCCCGTGTACTCCGCTCACCATAACCAAACGACTCACAAAACGCCAAGGATAACGGAATTTCTCAGAACCCCCGGAAAATTACAAATCGTCTTCACGATCATCATTGAGTTGGTCATCGAAAGGTTCGGACTGGCTTTTGAGCGCGTCCGATTTGCGAAATACCGCCACAATATCGTCAATTGGGACCACAAACAGCAAATTATCTGATTCCAAATCAACAGGGATCGCGTTTTTCGGATGGAACAAGACCTTGTCATATTTACGAATCGGAAAATCAACATCTCGGGCCACTTGAGCACTGATTTCCACAATTCTTCCGGTAATTGTCGGAATCTCCGCATCGTCGGGCAACACGATTCCACCGCGAGTCGTCTGACGACTTTCGTCTTTACGAATCAGAATTCGCATGCCCAGCGGTTCGACAAATTCACTCATCTCTGAAAACTTCCCTTGGAGAATGGAGAAGACATCTGTCCTAAAATCAAAAATTTCTCACTCAGATCATCACCGGTGATCATAAACGGTCAGTCGAGACAAACAAGACCTGAACGAACCGGAATCACATTTATTCAGTCCTCCACACGAAAATCAATTTGCTCAATCGCCGCATGACCCGATTTTTGGAACGGACGCGGCATCGGTTGCGCGGCCCCTTTCTCATCAATCGTTCGGCAACGCAAGATGTATTCTCCCGCAGGAAGTCCCGGAAGCAGTGCCGCCCAATGAGCTTTTCCTAATCGCATCGGCCAATTTTTCGGCTGTCCCGTTGCATCGAAGCCGGTCGTCGGCTGAGGAATCACACCGCCCGGCAATCCTCCCCCCCATTGAGACGGAGGAGATAAAATCTCGGCATCCTCCCACGGTGCTGACGCAAAATAGCGATCATCTGCGGACGGTTTCACATCGCGATTCTGAACCCAGACCTGCACTTTCTTCAACCCTGAGATCCCCACTTGTGCATATCCGGTCACAGCAAGAGGATTGTTGGGTTTCACTTTCTTGGGAACCGAGAGAGTCGCTGCAAAGGTTTTCAGTGGACTGTCGAGATCGTTGTTCCCTTTCTCGTAGGTATCGTTTGCGGTTGCCAAGTTGGATAACACAATCGTCGTCAGCCATTTGATCGACTTGAATCCATACGCTTCGGGAACCACCATCCGCACGGGGCCACCTCGCTCGGGACTGAGCCATTCTCCGTTCAACTTGTAACACAAAATCACGGGTGGCAAATCGAAAGGGTCTTCCAGCACTCTTCCGACGGGTAGAGAACTACGAAACATCTGCTGCTCATCGTCATTGTGGTAGCCATAATAAAATATGCGCCGCAAATCGTTCACCGGTTGAGCACGCCAGATCAGATCCCGCAATGGGACTCCCTCCCAAATCCCCATCCCTAAAGGACAACCGATATTCAAGCACGTCATCACTTTCGGAAATCGGACGCTATTCTTCTCTGCCATCTTCATCAATTCAGAGAAATCAAGTGCCTTCTCTTTGGTCAAAGGAGACCGCAAGCGAGCTGGGTGCTCGGGATCGCTGATCACCTCTAACTTCCAAGAATCACGCGTCATTCCCACTTCTGACATTTTCTCTGCCGACAAAGAATGAGGAACCGGCTTCCCGCGAGAGACATCCCGAAAGTCTTCAGGACGAGTCAACCACGACTCAATCTCGTCAATCGCCGATTGCAACAGTGTGTCTCGGTCTGATTCTTTCGCCGAAAGGGGAGAACACGAAAAAGCCGTCGCCCCGACCGCCCCTAACTGCAAAAAATAGCGTCGTGAAAGGGCCACATGCTGATTGAGGAAGGGCTGAATCTCCAAAGGTTTGATTGGGGGAGTTGGCATCTGATGACTCTCTAGTGTGAGGCGAAGAACGACCAGATCCATTCTCCAAAGTGACCATTCTGTATGCAATCAGGAACTCAATTCCCGTACAATAATCGGAAAACCTCCGGGTTCTTGATTATATTTCCCTTCCGAGATGATCCATTTCTCATCGATTCACGTTAGCAGTTGGTTGAGAAACAGATTTGTCCGCGAGAACGAGAAATTTGAAGAGTTGGCAGCAAACTGGAGTTTTTCAACGAGATGTTAAGACGTTGAAAATTTATCGCAGACCATATCCCCGACAGCTTGAGGAAAAGCGTATGTTCGAAGTTTTCGGCATCTTGTTTGGCGTCATCTTCGTGCTTGCGGTCGTCTCGATCATTCGCGGTGCAATCCGCATCGGACGTATCCAAAACAAAGTCTGGGATGCGGTCGAAGAGCAATTGGACAATCCGTCTCATCGATCCCCCACCGAAGATCCCAATCCTCTCGACAGCCGGCCTCACAATTACAATTGTAATCAATGTGGCGCAGCGCTGGGTGACAATGCCGATGTTTCACCGAGCGGTGATTTCAAATGCACGTACTGCGACAAATGGTCGAACATCCATTCGTAGACGTTATTTTTTCGAGGTATTGAAACTGAAGCCCCCTACCGCAAGGTACTCTTACTCAAACTGATCTCCCGAATCTCTAAACTCTCAAATTCAAGGAACTCAACATGCTCGCACGAATTTCGCTGACGCTGATATTCCTCTGTTCCACAACATTCGCCGCAACTGCGGAAGATGTGATCCTCTATCCCGATTACAAAAAGGGAGACAGTCATTTCTATGAGGCAACCGTGGAGATCAAACAAACCCTCACCCTCAACGGAATGAATATCGAAACCGCCGTATCAACTCTGGAAGAACGGCAACTTGATGTCACCAAGAAGTCGGAAACTGCAACCTCGTTCGAGCTAAAAACCAATCGCATGCAATTCGACATGACTTTGCCGGGGGGAGTGACCGTCTCTTTTGATTTGGAAAACCCCGACCGTGAACCACAAGTCCCACAGCTCAAACCGCTGTTTGAGTTATTGAAAGTGGTCAGCAAACTTTCGGCATCTCTCGAATTAAACGCCTCCAGTGAAATCGAAGAACTTGCGTAAATCGACTTCCAGAACGAAGCCCCCCTTCACATTCATCGTGTGCTTCCATATCGCATCGATCGCCTGATGTGTTGAGCGGCCTGGTCTGAAACCGTACGAACAATCATAAAAGTCCTGTTCGTAGATCGGTTCCAGCAGCATGAGCACCGCTCGCTGCAACAGCTTGTCTTCAAACGAGGGAATTCCGATCGGTCGCGTTTCGCTGCTGCCCGGCTTCGGGATCATCACACGTCGCACAGGCGGCGCGGTAAATCCCCGAATGAACCCGGTTCAACAACGATTGCAGATTCGGAATCAGATTAAGTTCGTAGTCGGCAGCTGTCACGCCATCGACTCCCGTCGCACCATCTTTTCGCGTGCGGCGGTACGCTTCGAGTAACCGCTCAAGGTCAATCAGGTGACTGAGACTGGTGAAAGCCAACTCCGGCGAACGCTTCGCCAACGCGGCTATCCGATGTTGTTTCGTTGATACGTTATTCAAGTTACTGTGCACTCGCCGTAGTTCCCAACATCGGTTGTTTGATGTGACATCCCGCTTCCCTCCGACGGGTCCTCGTCGAGTACGAGTTCCCCGACTTCGACGGTACTATCAGGATGCTCCGATTCCCCGTCATTCATTTCGCTTCGCTCCGTTTCGGTTGCTCGGCGATACCACGGTGCAGTCAGTTGCTTTCGTGTCTCTCGTCGCCACCGTCTGCCGGACAATGAGCCTGGAGTTGTTAACCCGGTATCTCCTGCCGGGATTGTTGCCGTGGACACGACGGGGTCTCCCGAGTTTCCGGGGAACCCCAAACTTTCATCTGCTCATGTTCTTCGACCCCGTCCGGACAATAGGGTGCTTGCCAATACGCACCAATCATGCTGCTCCCGCTAAAAAGAAAACGAAAGCTCCGGAGTACATTCCTCTTTCGAGGCTCAATAGCATGGCTTCTGAACTCGCTGTCTACGCTTCGTGGTGACGGTTACCCGTTCACCACGCAAGACTCGCTTCCGGCTGCTGGCCAAGCGTTACCGGGTGGACTTGCACCACTGGGTTCCAACGAAAGGTTTCAAATCATCAACGCATGATCATTCCCCTTTCCCGAACTTCTTGGCGCAACTTTTTTAAGATTTCCCGTTCCATCCGCAGCTTGCGGTTCTCTTCGCGGAGCCGTTGCAGCTCGGTTCTTTCAGACTCGGAAAGGCTCGTGTCCTGTTTTTCATTCTTGCTGTCCATGGACTTTTCTTTCCAATTGCGAATCACGCTGACGTGAACATCGAGACTGCGGGCTGCTTCGGTCAGTGAATACCCTTGATGGGTGACCAGTCCCACAGCATCCCGCTTGAACTGATCAGAATAACGCCTTCGCGTCTGTTTTCCAGATGATGACGATCCAGACATAGTCGACTCCTCACTGAGAGCTTACACTCTCAACTGAGCGTCCACGATTCCCGGGGAAGTTCAATGAGCTCTTTTACTCTTTGCGATTCTTTCCGGCTTGGCGGCAAAAATTGATTGCTCAAATTGAGCTTGCTAATCACTTGCTACCAGAATTAGCCGAGTGCCATGCTCTCGCTCGCTTGAGCATGTGAGTGTCATCCGCGTCATCAGCGGTTCTTTTTTGGTGGCCACAAGAAACACAAGAAACACAAGAAACACAAAGAGCAGTTTCTCTTGCCATCTGAGCTCAGAGTTCCACGGCTCTCCTGCTGTTGCGAGTCTTAAAACAAAAACACTGATAACCACTCATCTTCACTGATCAGAATAATTCCATCTGTTGAGCGTCAATGAGTCAAGCTGACTTTTTTCCGTCTCTGCGTGAGTTTAGAGTCGCCCCGCTGGGGCTGATGATAATAAATCGTCACTCAAACCCGGGGCGTTGCCCTGGGCTGACATATAGCCGGGCCGTTGGCCCTGTTTCTATACTGTGTTCTCAGCGAACCCCGCAGGGTGGCCCAGCCAATCCACAGGATTGGCTGGGTGACGAATGTCACAAGATGATTCATCATGATCGATCAAGTGAGTGAGTCACGTGCCTGACCCAATTCCACCCGGATGATGAAGCATCTTGTCGCGGGCTAGCTGCCGCCTTCGGCCTTCTTCCTCGCTGGCCTCAGTTGCTCCCTATTCAGGACGGGCTACCCGAGTCAAGTGGACGGTTTTCTGGTTTCCTGATTCAAAACTTTGGAACACTGATTGACACTCATCTTCACTGATCAGGTCATTGCAACTGATTAGCGTTTATCAGTGGAGATCAGTGTTCTTTAATTTTTCCTCTGCGTCGCCGCGCCGCTGCGTGAGTCAATATCATTCATCTGGGGCTGTGAGTGCGTATCGAAAAACAAAGACTGAATCGG
This sequence comes from Planctomycetaceae bacterium, assembly GCA_029243145.1. GTDB lineage: Bacteria > Planctomycetota > Planctomycetia > Planctomycetales > Planctomycetaceae > JABURQ01. Next base: position 36,450 of record JAQWSQ010000150.1, read on the forward strand.
AATTCATAGTTCAGTTTTTTTTTCACGCCTACGAGAGCCCCAGCCAGACAACTTAGAATTTCTCCGCGTCCTCAGCGAACTCTGCGGTTTAAACTCATTCCCCTACCGACTGCCGTCGGCGGCTATGATCTCTTTCACCCTTGGCGTTTCTTACGTCCATCTGCGGCTTTGTGTCAAAAAAATGATCGCTCAAATTGAGCTTGCCAATCACTTGCTACCAGAGTTAGCGTTCGTGGTTCGCCCCAAAGCGAATCGATCTTTGGCAACTTAAAGTCATCACAACTCAATAGCGTGTTGAAGAATGACGGCCGCTGCAACGTGAAATCGGAGGCGATCTCGCGTGAGGTAGAAGGTACGTCCACAGAAAAAGTAGCAACGCAACGAAGCGAATCGATCAGCGTAAACCGAGGAGAACCAATCACTTGCTCAAGAGTATGGAAGATTCGGGAACATTTGATTCAAGATTTGGTCAACATTCGGTCAAGGTGTGTCCCCCATTCACCAAATCTTGACATCTTGAATCGGCTGTGGAGTGTCTGGAAAGAATTACCGACGTTGACGCCATTCCGGTTTGCCGATTCCACCTTGAATGGGGGGCTCGTGTTCGTCGGCGGGAGTCCAACCGATGACCACATCCCAATTGACGGCAAGTTCGCCAGTCTTTGAACCTTTAATGGGCTTGAAGTCGGCAAGCACCAGCTTTTGCAATTTGGGATCCGTAATACGCCGGAACAAACCATCTTGAGCATTCTGGTCGTGACCATTCACCAAAAGTTGAGTCGTCCAGATCCGTTGGCCGTTCTTACTGACGGCCAGATGAATATGTGGAGTGCGTCCTGGATACGGCACTGGTTTGATTGTGCGGAAATAATACCGTCCTTGCACGTCGGTTAGAAATCGACCATAACCCTGAAAATTGGTGTCGCGATTTTCGAGACGTGGATCATTGCTATTGATGTACGCCCCATTGTGATCAACCTGCCAGATCTCCACAAAGGCATTTCGAATCGACTCACCAGCCGCCGACAGGATACGTCCTGAAAGATGGGTCACTTCACCTGCGGCAGCCGTCAACGAGTCATTGAGAATCAGCAGATCATTATCGGTGTCGAGAGGCAACTTGTCGGGGTAAAACGGCCCCTCGGTCATACGCGGCGTGGTCGTCAATTCCTCCGCCCACAAACCGGGCGTCGAAAGAGAAGCCGCAGCAAATGCCATCTGTTGCATAAAAAAACGACGGCTGAAATTACTGTGATCCATCTCAACTCCCCCTAAGTAGACGAACTAACCTCATCGTGGCTTACCGGGTTTAACACCGCACGCTCAGAAATGTTTCGATCGAATTCACAATCACGCGATCAGTTGTTCTTCTTTCGGTTGAGTCATTAAAGAGACAACCCATAACGTGATGAAGCCAAGGGGAATGGTCACGATTCCCGGTTGATCAAAGGGAACGGGTGAGACGGCATCAATTTTATAGACCGTTTTGAAAGTATCACCCGAAAGCAAAATCCACGCGAGCGAGCTGATCATCCCGACCATTACCGCGGCGGTAATCCCCTGCTTCGTGGTTTTCTTCCAGAATAGCAGCATCACAAGTGAAGGTAAGTTGGCGGATGCCGCGACCGAAAAAGCCCAACCGACAAGGAATCCAACATTCATTTTCTCGAACAGAATACCGAGAACGATGGCAATGGCACCGACTACGACAGAGGTAATTTTCGCAACGCGGACTAACTGAGCATCATCCAGCTTCTCCTTCAGCAAAACGCCCGCCAAGTCGTGAGCAACAGCACCCGCCGATGCAAGAATGAGACCGCTGACGGTTCCGAGAACAGTCGTAAAGGCAATGGCCGAAATCACGGCAAACAACCAATTCTCCATGCTCTTGGCTAATAAAGGAGCAGCCATGTTGGAGTTGGTCACATCCATCGCTCCCGAGGTCATGGCTCCCAGTCCCATGTAGAGTGTCAGGACATAGAAAAACCCGATGGAGGCGATGCCTACGATGGTCGACTTCCGAGCCGCGGCACCATCTTTCACCGTGTAATAACGAATCAAAATGTGCGGCAAAGACGCTGTTCCGCAGAACAGAGCCAGCATCAGTGAGATGAAATTCAGTTTGTCCGAAAATTTGTCACTGCGAATGCCTTCAAACTTGGGATGCTCCCCGGGCCGCAACACACGCGAACCTGCCGTTGGCTTTTGAAAATAAACCGTCGTGCTGCTTCCATCTTCATTTTTGACTTTCTGGTTTCGCCACAGAACGACTTCACTTTCCTGCAATGTACTGAAGAACGAAAGGAGACCAACGGGCCCTGAACTTTTTTTGTCACCCGGCAATTTGCTGACACGACCGACCGGATGCAAATCGTTCTCTTTGGAGTGCGGTTTGCCATTTATCAGTTTTTCACCATCCTCGGTGATGGTCACCGTTTGCGCTTCGTGCAGTGTGATCTGCCCCTCGGTGTTCTCTTCTTTGGAAAAGACCATCATTCCAGCGGAGGATGAGAGTTGAACGAAGCTGGAATCTTTCCATTCACCCTGGGGAGGAACGACTTCATATCCCTCCACCGCAAGAGAACGATCTTCGGCCTGAGTGGCCGTTAATGTTTTGAAGGCATATCCGTCATTACCCCCTTCGGTAACTTCGAAGCCACGAGTCAACAGCATCGCCACTAACACCGTACTGAAGATGACCAATAGCGATCCTTTGAGGAACTGCACCCAAGTGGTCGAAACCATCCCGGCCGTCACCACAATCATGATCACCACGGAACCGACAATAACCACACCAACCCAATGAGGAAAACCGAGTAAAGGTTGAACCAGAACACCAGCCCCAACCATTTGCGGAATCAGATAAAAGATACTGACAGCCAGCGTGCTGATGCCGGCTGCAAGCTTGACCCCTTTCGATTGAAACTTGGCATCGAGCGCATCGGCAAAAGTAAATTTCCCGAGGCGTTTCATCGGCTCGGCAATCACGAACAATGCGACAATCCAACCAGCTAGAAAACCAATGGAGTAAAGGAATCCATCGTAACCGGAAAACGCAATCATTCCGCAAATACCGAGGAACGATGCTGCCGAGAGATAGTCACCGGCAAAGGCAACTCCATTCACGAACCACGGAATTTGCCCATGAGCGGCAAAATAACCAGCCGACGACTTGGCTTTCCCACCGAGGTAAAAGCTAAGTCCTAAAGTAAATGCCACAAAGGCAAAGAAAATCACAATCGCAAGAGTTGAGGTCTCGTAGTTCATCCTTCGGCACCCCCCTCTTGATCTTCGGGAGCGTCATGCGGATCACAAACCAGTCCGTACACGAGCGCCAGCACAAAGGCACCGATGATGAGTAACATGCCATACCAGATAGCCAGATTGACACCGGCAAAAGGCGTTTTTTCCATCGTCGCGGGAGAAAACGTGTTAAGGCCAACAAATCCGCCATATAGAAGCAGATAGACAGAAAACAGTTTCAGCCCGATGCGGGCGTTTCGGGATTGCATACGGCCCTCTGGTATTGAGAAATCATGGGTGTGGAATATGTGAAGCTACCATACAACAGAGAATTCCTCGAATCCACAACCAGTTCATGAGGAAATCGGCTGAGTCTTGGGATGTTTTCCCGAACATCGATTTTCGTGACTTGGTTGCCCAGGTTGGCTTTCCGACTTAAACTGGACTTTTGACCGAAAACGATACTTTTGAAGAAAGTCAGCCATGATTCCTCGTCGGGAGGTATTCCCCAACGTGATCGAGATGAACTATCAAGCACGTCGTCGACTCGGCTGCTGCGTTTATCTTGTCCATGATGGACTCAACTGGTTGCTCATCGATATCGGCTATGAAGACACCGTTCCCGACATCATCGACCTCATCCGTGGAATGGATTTTCAGTTGGCCAACTGCAAATACTTGGTCGCATCGCATGCGGATGTCGATCACGTGCAGGGACTGGCGAAAATCAAAGAACTTCTCCCCAATGCGGTGACTGTCGGTCATCCCGAGGCGGTTGAACTTCTGAATAGCACCGACCGAATCAGCACTTATGCAGAAATTCCAGCCCAAGGCATTTCGATTGATATGCCTCAAATCAAGCTGGAAAGAGCAGTCAACGAAGCCGATGTCATCGAATTAGGAGGAAAGCAACTCGAAGTCTGGCACACACCCGGACATACCAATAGCCAGCTTTCTTTTCGGATGGACAATATCTTGTTTTCGGGCGACAACCTGTTTCGAGATGGCTGTGTGGGCAATATCGATGCACACCACGGTTCGGACATTCCCGATTTCATCAAATCACTGGAACGGATTCGGGATTGTGATGTCGAATGGCTGCTCCCCAGTCATGGACCGATCTTCCGCAAAGATGCAGCCATGATTCAGAAGACGATTGATCGTCTCGAAACTTATCTGCATATGGCAGACTTCGGGACTTGCGCGACCGATTGGCCACTGTTGGAAGAGTGGGACAACGAACTCCTCAAAGGATTCGATGAAAATCAGGCTTAGTAGCCCGGTGAAAAACTCAACTTATTCGCCAAATCCGTTTCTCAACCGATCTAATAGCAGACCGAATAAGGCTTCATCCGGGATTTGCGTATTCATCCTGAAGATTGACATAAAGTGGACATGTCTTTCCCATGCTGGGAAATTCAACATGTTGGCAACTTCGTCAACCGCACAATGAAGTCACGAACAGGTAGCTGGATTCGCAAGAATTCAGACGAAATGTGGGTGACAGCGTGGTCCTTCTGAACTCTTGCGAGTCCAGCTACGGGCGAGGTACAAACAACCGATCTCACCCAGACCGCTGGTACGGAGCAACAATAAAATGAAGTCATTGACGCGAACGACTTATAGATATCGAAACGAATGAGAATCCGAACCGAAACTCCTATCACCCCAGCAGACTGAATACGCATTCGTCGGATGAACCCGAATAAGGCCAGAGAATCCAGGAAATTTTGGCAAAACAGGAGGTTTAAGAGGCTTGAGAGAGTCAATATTGGACAGAGTTCTTTCCGAGCCTTGGACTCCTCTCGCATCACAATAGAGAGTTGTTAGAATGGTCGTCGCTCGTCGCAAGACGTGACGTTTCAGGCTCTTTTGACAATCCGTTAGCGGGACTGAGTCAGAAACGAAGGATTGTCCTAATCCCATTTGCTCACGGCTGGTTAACTCAGTACGAGCAGAAATTAGACCATGAATCTTCACCATTCCTGAACGGAATCTGGTGACATCCATCATCGAGAGCTGTCATAGATGACCAATTTTTTTGAACGGAAAGACCGATGGGGTCACGGACTCGCAATGTATGTCATTGCCGCTGTGATCTTTCTCATGCCTCCCTGTTGGCTTGTCCTCAAGCAAATCCATCTCGAGAACGATGTCGAGAACTGGCTTCCCGACAACGACAAACAAGCCATCGCGCTCGATTGGTATCTGTCTCACTTCCCTGAAGAGTCGACCTTATTCATGACTTGGAAAGGAAGTTCGGTCAACGATCCACGGATCAAGTTGCTCGAACGTCAGCTCGAAGGCATCGCTGATGAGCAAGGCATTCGTCGTGAGGGATCGCCTTACGTGACGGGAGTCTCTACTCCGACCGAAGGTTTGGAACGAATCCTCGACCGAGGGATTGAGCAGGAAGAAGCCGTCCGTCGTCTGACAGGATTGTTAATTGGCCGGGGCCCTTTGAAAGTCAAATTGACTGAAGAAGGAACCCAACAACAACGGCAACTCATCGAGGAATTAACCACTCAAGCAAAACTGCAGCTCGATCTGGAACTCGAAATCCTTGATCCCTTCCAATATCCCGAACCTGATTTTACCGAAGAACAGTACGAACTGCTCAGTCGGATTGAAGCCGAGAAACAAGCCGAGGCGGAAGATGGCAAAAAAATTGACGAGATCTTCATCGAAATTCCTGATCACGATTTTCAAGTCAGTTTTCGAGGGATCAATTATTCCCCCGAGAAGACAGCCGCTTTGCAAAGCTTAATCGCAGAGCTGAAATCTCCCGCGTCCAAAAATCTCCCTGAAGGCCAATCACTGGTTGAATCGACATTTTTTACGGCAGGCACACCGGTTGCGTTATTGGTTCGACTCAACGAGCGGGGTGAAGCCGATAAAGAGATTGCCGTCGAACAGATTCGCGACGTTGCAATTGCCTCCGGGATCTCGCCCGATGATTTGCACACGGGAGGTCGACTCGTCGCCAGCGCGGCACTAAATCAAGAAGTGCTGAAAGCCGCATTTAATCCCGATTATCCACGCTCACAAGTCCACAAGCGCTCTCCGATTTTACTCTCGATGTTTGTCGGAATCGCATTATCGCTGGCGATGCTGCGAAGCATTCGACTCGCCACCCTCGTCATTTTCTCAGCATTCATCACCGTCTACTTCACACTGGCACTGGTTCCGGTGACCAACGGCAGCATGAATATGGTGCTCGTGGTGATGCCCACATTGCTCATGGTGCTGACGATGTCGGGTGCGATTCACGTCGCGAATTACTGGAAACATGCCGCACTAAAGACACCCGAAAAGGCAGTTCCGAATGCCTTTCGTCTCGCTTGGAAACCTTGTTTTCTCGCTTCTGTGACGACGGCGATTGGTCTCAGCTCTTTGGGAACTAGCCCTCTTGTTCCTGTCCGCGATTTTGGAATCTACTCGGCCGCTGGCTGTATTATTGCCTTTATCGTCGTTCTGTATGTACTGCCATCCCTATTACAGTTTTGGCCCAGTCGCAGAGTGAACGCACAAAAAGTCAACTCGAAGCCTTGGCAACATCTTGGTGCGTTTCTTTGTCGTCACCATCGACTGGTCACGACGGTTTGCATCTTGATCGCGGTTGGATCTGTGTTTGGTCTGAAGAATTTTAGTACCGAAACCAAAGTCATTCGTTACTTCCCCGAAGATAATAAAGTTGTTCAAGGCTATCACTTCATCGAAGAGAATCTTGTTCACATTGTCGGCGTCGATACCATCGTGAAGTTCAAGGCAAAAGCGCTGGAAGACATGACAATCGTCGAACGGATGGAAGTGGTTCGCAAGCTGGAAGAACGAATTCGCAAACATCCAGAAATCAGCGGCACCGTCTCGTTGGCAGACTTCTTTGAAGAGACCGAAAAGCCGGAATCGAAAAAGATAAAATCGGGAGGCGGATTCAGCCTCCTGAATCCCAGGGTTCAAGCCATTCGTCGTGCCAACGAAATTGAAAAACGGATTCGTGACGGACGTTACGACGTCTCTTCGTTCCTTTCCATGCCCATCGAAGAAGGTGAAGAATCACCGGTCGAAGTCTCGGAACATCATTACGAATTGAGTAACCCGGAAGACGAGCTGTGGCGCATTACCGCTCAAGTCGCCATTATGAGCGACCTCGATTATGCGGACCTCACAGAAGAAATCAATCTGATGGCTCAAGAGGAATTGCGACTGTATCAGGCCGACCACGTGGTCAGCGGCATGGTCCCCATCTTCCTCAGAACACAAGAAGCGGTCTTGGAATCGCTCATCCGTAGCTTTGCGTATGCGTTCATCATCATCGCCATAGTCATGATGATTGTCCTCAAAGACTTCGTCGCCGGGCTGCTTACGATGCTCCCGAATCTTTGGCCGGTCGGTGTCGTCTTTGGATTGATTTCTTGGAGCGGCTTGGATGTTGATATCGGTACGATGATCACCGCGTCGGTCGCGTTGGGAATTGCCGTCGATGGAACATTGCATTTACTGACTTGGTTCCGAGAAGGAATCGCAGAAGGCAAAACATCAGAAGAAGCCATTGCGCTCGCGATGGGGCATTGTGCTCCCGCACTGTGGCAAACCAGTATGGCTGTCGGACTTGGATTGTTTATGTTGTCCTTCGCCGACTTATTACTGGTCAGTCGTTTCGGTTGGTTAATGGCCACCCTGATTTTTGCCGCATTGATTGCCGACTTGATTCTCTTGCCGGCAATGTTGGCAGGATCATTGGGAACTTGGATCGCACGCCGTGTGAAACCAGAGGATCAGGATGCGTCCATGAATCTGGATGATGAAAGTGAGTCGGTGGTCACTGAAGAAAACTCGAGCAGCAATGAGAATTCGGCTCCCGAACCTCACATTCATACAAATCCCGAAGCCAAAGCCAAGTTTTTCCGTAAAGATTCTGGCAAATCAACCAGTTGATGAGCGTCTGAGATGAGTGATCTGCCACACCCTTATCGCGATGGTTATCGGCTCACTCCTCAGCTAAAAACAGTCTCACACGATCAAATCTTCACCGGAACGAAACAAGAGCGACAACGCCTGATCTCGGGAAAACAACAAATTCCCAGCGATCAAGCTTGGCTGGTCGAGGAAGACTGCCCTCTCTCATTACAGAACGACGTCTTTTCTTTTCTGAAGAATTCGGTCCCTGAAAAAATCACTCAAGCGAACTCACTCAAAGAGTTGGCCCCACTAATTGCCGAGGACTTTGTGATTCACCGGCAAAAGGATGGCCGTGATTTTATGTCGTTCGGTGCAGTCATGCTGCCGACCGGTTGGCGACCCGATGAAATGATCGGGAAATCCTTTCGTGAGATCCACTCTCCCATCCCCGGCATGAATCTCAATCAAAGTGAGTCGCTGGTGGATGCCATGATTCATTCGGGACCGTTCGAGCGATACGTCTGGGGTGTTCGGTTTTCAGACCGTCTCAACGACCATCCTGATCAAGCGTCCGTCCGCTGGAACGACCAACAACCACAAATCTGCATCAAGTTGGAGCGACAGGTGACAGTCGGTTTTCCCGCACATTCCGCGTTGCTGTTCCTGATACGACAATCGACAATCCCTCAGTATGAGATCGACAAACCCGCACTGCGAAAAACCCTTCGTAGCATGTCGGAAGATCAGTTGAAGTATAAAGGAATCAATGACGACATCGATCTCTTGCTCAACTGGCTGGATTCCTGATCCCCCTCAACGACTCGCAAATGCACCTCGCAACAAACGCTCATCAAAATGCTGCGGCGTTTCCTGATCAGAGGCATACAGATAGAGCGCTGCGATAATAATGGTATTCAAGGCTGACGAAATCAGCGATACGAGCATCAACCCAACCACTCCCAAAACGACGGCTGCAATTCCCAGTGAAGCGGTTCCCTGAGCAATCAGCCAGGCTCCTCCCAAAAGTGGGATCAAACAGATGATGGTGCCGATAAACACCATAAAACCAACACCAAAATTCGCACCGATTGATTCACCCCAGGTTTTCTTGATCACGCTCCAGGACCGTTTGACGGCATCAACGGGACCAACATTTTCAACCACCAGAAACCGGCACCACAAAGTAAGTGGGAATCGTCCACCCTGCCCCTAGCACCATCGAGACAATGGCCCCGATCTTCTCATTTCGAGACTCGATCATTTTTAAGATGAGCCCTACCGTGGCAGAGACTAACGCCCAGCCGAAAATGACCGGTAAGCGTTTTCCGGCTGCCCGAAAACCGTCAGCAACGGTCGGGTCTCCTCCGCGAAAACGAATTATGGCACAAGCCACCAATGCCGAGTTGAAAAACACAATCACAAAATAATTCAAAAAGTAGAAGAGGAACGTCAACGCCCAGACCAGCGGGTTTTCCGCAGCCTCACCGTTATCAATCATGACACGAAATTGTTCACTCAGAAAAGCCGGCACGAGAAAACTGGCCATGACCAACATGCAGCAGATTCCACTCATCAGTGGATACAAAAGTAACTCTTTATCCATCTTCAAAACGCGGAAACTCTCTTTCGACAATTCCCAACCGTTGGCTAATCTTTCAAACATGTTGTACCTGTTAATAAAGAGGCGAGTGGAAGCTGATCAGATAACGGAAAAAATGAACCGGAGAATCATCATTTTGCGGATTTTGCAAAAGTGGCGTTAGCCCGTCTTTGGATCAAAGTATCTTACGACCACCAAACAGTCAATTTGTGATTCGCGCGGTTCCCTATAATTCGTACACGACAACGAGGAACTCTGACGGTCACACAACCAAGAAAACCATAATTTGTGCTATCCTTCACAGTGGTAAACCTGTTATCAATAAATTGATAGAAAAACTGTCCCGCTTCGATTCCCACCGCTGAAAATGGATTAACATCATGAATCAAATTCTACGGAAGTACCTGCCACTGTGCATTTTGGCCTGCGTGATCACCTCTCACCTCGACGCCGAGATTTTCACAAAACCGACGGGTGACACGAAGATTCTTCCCAATAACTCAACGCTGAAAGAGATCTGGAACGAGGGAGAATTCACAGAAGGAGTGGCCGTCAATTCCAAAGGTGATATTTATTTCAGCGACATTGCCTTTAATCCGAAAGAAAAAGGGCGAATTCTGAAACTCGACCCCCAATCGGGAACCGTGAAGGTTCATTGCAAAGATAGTGGTAAAAGTAACGGCTTGTTTTTTGATTCCAAGGGACGATTAATTGCAGCTTGTGGAGCCAATGGAGGCCATCGCGCCATCGTCGAAATCAAACCGGATGGGACTGTGGTCGTCATACAGTCAAAATTTGACGGAAAGCAGTTCAATTCACCCAACGACCTCGTCATCGACTCTCTGAACAACATTTACTTCAGTGATCCTCGTTATGTGGGACCAGAACCCATTGAACTTGATCATCAATCCGTCTTTCGGATCACTCCACAAGGAAAAGTGACTCGAGTGACGACCAACATTTCCAAACCGAACGGAGTCCATATTTCGCCCGATCAGAAAACTCTCTATGTGGCAGAAACCAATAACGGCAGTTTCGATGTCACCAAAACTCCCGACGTCAAACCGAAAATGACAATGACGCTCAATGCCTTCCCATTGAATGCTAATGGCACGGTCGGTGAGAAAACACAATTAGCCGACTTCGGACAAGAAGTCGGGACCGATGGGATGACAGTTGATACTGACGGAAATGTTTACGCGGCAGTCCGCAGTGAAAGTCGATTCGGCATCGTCGTTTATTCTCCAGAAGGGACCGAACGGGCCTTCATCCCAACACCTGCCCTCCCCACTAATTGTACGTTTGGGATTGGCAAACAGGCTCACACATTGTTCGTCACGGCAGGCGGTGGACTTTATCAAATCACCTTGAAAACCACGGGCTTTCATCCCACTCTCAAACAGAAATAACACTCGCCACTTGCGTTGAGACAACTTTTGACTTTAGTGGGATCGTCAATGTGAAGACTGTCATTCTCGGGGGATACGGACAACTCGGCACAGCTCTGGAAAAGTTTTCGCCGGAAACAGTTGTGGCACTTTCGCGAAAAAATGCCGACCTGACAAACATCGATCAGCTCTTCGCAAAACTGGAATCATTGTCACCTGAAGTTCTCATCAATTGCGCAGCCTACAATCTCGTCGATCAAGCAGAAGCTGAGCCAGATGCCGCATTCGCAATGAACTCTGATGCCCCCGCCCGATTGGCAGAATGGTGTGAGTCACGCGGAATCATTTTCGTTCACTTCAGTACCGATTACGTCTTTGGCGGTGATCCCAATCGTGACGTGCCCTATCGAGAAGAGGACGCTCCGCTTCCGGTCTCACGCTATGGAGAAAGCAAATTGGCAGGTGAGCGAAACGTATTGGCAGCTTGCCATCAATCATTCGTGATTCGAACCTGCGGGCTCTACGGACCGTCTCGGTCACCAGGTAAAGGCAATTTTATCAAGACGATGCTGAAACTTGCCGAAACACGCGATGAATTGAAGATCGTCGATGACCAGCGCTGCACGCCCACTTTCACCGAAGATCTTGCCGAGGTAACTCTCAAGTTGATTTCCACTCCAGCTTTTGGACTTTATCATGCGACGAATTCAGGATCGATGACCTGGTGCGAACTGGCCAAAGAAGTTTTTCGACTTCGCAACTTATCGACGGTCGCTCATCCGATCACTTCGGAACAATACGGGGCTGTCGCTCAGCGCCCCGCCTATAGTGTTCTCGATTGCTCGAAACTTTCTGAAACAATCCAAGTTTCCTTACCGACTTGGCAATCTGCCGTGGAACGGTATCTGAACCTTGCAGAGAGCGAATAATTTCTGAAAAATTCGATTTCCGTGACGAATTCTGCTGAGATTTGCGGTTCGCAACCGACTGACATATCAGATTACGAGAAGTTCTCCCGACAAATTCTTACAAAAGGATTGGTCTTTATGAGCCAATTT
>JAQWSQ010000026.1 GCA_029243145.1 Planctomycetaceae bacterium
ATGATGGCGTTGCTCGTGGCGATACCGAAGGAGATACTACCGACTAGAAATATCGTCAGTAATGTTCCGACACTGCGTGAGAAAAGTTTGTGGTTTCCGATCCAGCGCGCGGCTCGTTTCTTCCAAGGCTCCTTGTAGGCTTTGACCGGTTCGTTGGCCAGCCAGCTTTGTACATCTCCCGCAAGCTGCAAAGCCGTTTGATAACGGGCATACGGTTTCAAAGAAAGTGCTTTAGCCGCGATTGCCTCAAGTTCTCGTGGCACGTTGGTATTGAGGGAACGCGCACGGACTGTCGGTTCGCTGACAATTTTTCGTAGAAGTTCGGAAACCTGACTGGAGGCCGTCATTGATTCCTGACTTTTCTCATGAGGCGCGCATCCCGTCAAGATGGCGTACAGAACGGCCCCCAAGCCATACACATCGGTTCGCTCATCGATATCGTCGATTCGTCCAGATGCTTGCTCGGGGGCCATGTAATTTGGAGTCCCCAGAATTTGGCCATCTTGAGTTTGCTCAACCCCAGTGCCACTACCCGACAAGCCAAGTTCGCATGATTCAATGATTTCATATTCGCCCGTCAACATGGCGAGTCCCCAATCCAGAACAATGACTTGTCCGTAATTATCGAGTGCGACATTTTCAGGTTTGAGATCGCGATGAATAATATTTCGCGAATGAGCATAGGCGATTGCTTGGCAGACCGAGACAAAGGCATTCAGAAGATTGTGCATCTGCAAAGAGTTTTCTTCACCGTTTTGCCGACGTTCATGGAACTCATCAATGGCGTCTTCGAGAGTCTTTTTGCCGATGTACCGCATGACATAAAACGGTTGAACGGTTTGCTCATCGAGGCCAAATTGATAGAGAGGAACGATACTGGGGTGTTCGAGACGCCCGGTGATTTCGGCTTTGCGCTGAAAGCGTTTTACCTCGGGTGATTGTGAGGTGGACTCGCGCAGAATCTCTTTGATGGCGACGATTCGTTTCAGTTTCTCGTCGCGTGCCAGCCAAACGACGCCGAGCCCTCCTTGTCCAATTATTCTCAGAAGTTGAAAACATCCTTCACTCACTCTCCGTTGGAATTGACTGTTGGCTAAATCATTAGCCGACAGTCCCAAGACAGTCGCGACTCGTCCATATTGATCGAGTTGCTGCACAATCGATTCTCGGATGCTGGATGTATTGGGATCTGCAGCATCGAGTCGTTCGAGCACTTTTTGCAGCTTTGAGTCGGCTTTTTCTTCCAGTGATGTGTGTTCATCGTCGGAAAAGAGCCCCTTGCGATTCAAATGATCGTGGAGCGTGAGGTCGCCGTGGATGGTCCAGTCTCTGACGGCTTGTGCGATTTGTTTGCGCGATAGAACTCCCGATTCAATGAGCGTCAAAGCGAACGCTAAATCCCGCTCCGGTTTGAACGTTCCTGGAATTCCCTCTGCTGTGATGTAGGTGAAATCTGCGTAGTCTCCACCGTTGGAAGCGATTTGTGTTTGATCGTGGTATTGCGGTGATTCAGAGGCCATGACGTTTGACTTGGATTGGCGATAAAAAATTGTGATTCAGGAAGACTTAATCGCAATGCGGCGTAGTCAATTCTCTTTTTAGGCACGCATTCCTGATGGCTCTATGACAAATTGCACCAAATGTGAGAAGTTTCTAGGTTTTCGTTAATTATTACGGCACAAACGATCATTTCCGGGGACAAAGGATTCTAGAAAGCTTTTGATTTGATCATTTATGATGAAGGGGGTTTGTTGAGACTCCACTAAGCTCGAAGGTCTTACGGCAATTCGTTTATGATTTGCGACTCGTACAAAATCTTCATTTGTGTGGCAATTGCCAGAGATCAATGACGGTCATCATGGGGAGGGGGCGAGTTTTACGAGGCAACCCTACGGCAAAGATGGAAGTCACCAGTCCTGCACTGCACAGATACAATGCCGCCCATTCGGGGGGATAAAAGGCGGCTCGATTTTCGCCCCATCCCGTCAACCAGCCCGCAATTTCAGGCAAGTCGTCATGGAGTTTAAACTCTAATTGCTGAGTGAACAAAAATACCGAACCCCATAAAAAGACGAACACGCCGACGGCGAGAAAAAATGAACGCATAGGAAAACTCCGAGGTCTGTATTTGAATGGTTGTCTCCCGGAACTCGATTCCGGTCGTTCCCTCGAATCATGATCCCTGGATAATGGCACGGTCATCCACTGTGTGGATCGGGACTCGTGATAGAAATGGCCATCAGTTTTTGAGAAATGTTCAAACTCAGATCGCTTCCGCTCGCAAAATCGATCCTCGTGGGACTTCAGCCAGCAAACAGGCTGGAGAATCAGAGTCGCAAGCGGTAACTTATGCTTCTTGAATGTGACTTAAAACTTCCCTATCGCTTCGTTGAATTGAGGATTTTCTGTGAACGCCAAAATTATTCTCTTGCCCGGTGACGGCATCGGTCCTGAAATCGTCAAACAAGCTCATCGTGTTTTGAAACAAGTGGCTGAAAAATTCGGGCATCACTTTGATTACGAAAGTTGTCCGATTGGTGGCTGTGCCATCGATGAGTTTGGCGACCCACTTCCTCCTCAAACATTGGAAGCCTGTCGAAATGCCGACGCGATCTTGCTCGGAGCGGTCGGCGGCCCCAAGTGGGACGACCCCACTGCGAAGACTCGACCGGAGAAAGGTTTGCTGGCAATTCGTAAAGAATTGGGCTTGTTTGCCAATTTGCGACCGATCAATCCGCATCCCGATTTGCTCGATGCGTCGCCTCTCAAGCGTGACCGACTGGAAGGAACCGATATCTTGTTTGTCCGTGAGTTGACGGGCGGCATTTATTTTGGTGAATCGGGGCGTAAGCCACACGAATCGGGCGAAGAAGCCTACAACATGATGACGTATAACACGGGCGAAGTAGAACGCGTCATTCGGCTGGCAGCAAAAGCCGCTCAAGGGCGACGTGGGAAGCTCACCTCGGTCGATAAAGCCAATGTGCTGGAAGTGTCCCGCTTATGGCGTCAAACTGCCGAGAGAATCATCCAAGAGGAATTTCCTGACCTCGAGTATGAGGTTGTTCTGGTCGACGCGATGGCCATGCATCTGATTTCTCGACCTGCTGACTTCGATGTCGTTGTCACCGGCAATATGTTCGGCGACATTCTAACCGACGAAGCCTCGATGTTACCCGGGTCATTGGGACTGTTAGCATCTGCCTCTTTGGGAACAGATGGTCCTGGACTTTATGAGCCGATTCATGGTTCTGCCCCTGATATTGCCGGGCAGGGAATTGCCAATCCGCTCGCGACAATCCTGTCGACAGCCATGCTACTACGACATTCCTTGAAACTCGAAGAGGAAGCAATTGCTATCGAGAATGCTGTTGATGCAGTGATCAAAGCCGGACATCGGACAAAAGACATTGCTGCCGGTGGAGACTTTGTCTCGACCACTGAAATGAGCGATTTGGTGCTTGCTCAGTTAGGCTGATCTTAAGACATCGTCCCGAACTTCCAACAACAACTAAGGAGTGGCGGGAGTTGCTTCTGGCTCTTCTGGTTTGGGGTCATCATCGTCATTGAGTAATGTCCCTGCCAGACCACCAAGAAGAAGTCCTCCCAAGAGTCCTCCGCCTCCTGCAGCCGCGCCACCACCGGCAAATCCGCATCCGGCACCACCAACTCCCTCAACGGGAGCGAGGGGGGGTTGAGTCGGAGGGACTAATGTGACGTCGAGCAACAATTCCGTTCCGTCAGGGCCGGGGACGAATTGTACGATTTTGGTTTCTGGCTCTCCATTTTGGAAATTCACAACTTGCAGCTCATCACTGATGTCGAGGGAGGATGTCTTTACATCTTCTTTGGCGGTCACCGGACGAGCTTTTTTGGCGGTAAAGCTGAAGACGGCAATTCCCGCAGGACTTTTGGCAACAAGCGTGTAATTTCCTTCGATAACATCCTGTGTTGTGAATGTTCCGTTGCTATCCGAACGCGTGGTTGCCACGATTCGCCCATCCTGAATGAACGAAATATCGGCTTGAACAGCCGGTACAATGGCATTTTTGTTGTTGTAGGTACTCGTGGAAAATCGACGTGTACGACCATAAAGAGTGCCGTCGTGATGTAAGCGAACCATGTGGTCGTGAATCGAAGTTCCCTGGGCGGTGGCTTTGAAGTTGAGTTGAGCGGGAATATCGAGCAATCGTCGAGTCGAGGCCAGTTTCGTTTCTTCAGGATAGTCATAGCGATAATCTTGAAGAACTCTCTGAACCGTTTCGTAGTCAGCAGGGTTTGATGCGAGCGAGTTCAACCAAATCGGAGATCGTGGTTGAGCAATCAATGCGTCTTGAATTCCAGGTTCCGTATATCCGGCTTCTCTCAAATCGCTGTTCGTCGCCAGATAAATTCCGAAGACCATCATGCTGGCATCATTGTTGACATGCAGTCCGTATGGCCCAGGTGACAACGAACTGACAGAAAACTGTCCATCAGGACCCAAGGGGACTTCTCGGACTTCCTTGCCCATTTGTGAAAAGATAACCGATTTTGGCACCAACGCACCATTCCCCATGATCGAAATACGTCCGCTGAAGACGCGGTCATCATCCATAAAGAAAGCGTGGATTCGAGTGATTTCTGGAACTTCTTCTTCGAACGCTGCCATTTGATACCAAGTATTCAGCGACTTGCTGCGTTTGGACTCAAATGGATCGTTGAAGTCTGGTACACGGTATGTTCCGAGTGGGTCAGAGTCTTCAGGAACTTTCGATTCAGACTCATTCTCGGGAGAGGGAGTTGGTGGAGTATTCAGTTCCTTAGTCTCTGAAAGTGTCTCCGGTTCCAGAGGAGCCTCTGCTGTCAGAGGCGTCAATGGGACGGGATCGATTAACCCAGGGGCCTGAGCAATTTCACTGGTCGACTTTTGCTGACTCTTGGCGTCGCTTTTTGAGAGCACGCTTTCAGGAAGTAGCTGTGACCAGAGATTATTGTCATCTGGTGTGTTGCCGCTATACGCCGTCACCACGGTGACCGTACTGACGGAAAGCAGAACGATTCCGAACAGATAGGATTTGATTCGTGGTGATGAGTGTTGGATGCGTTTACGAGAGTGTGCCATGATACGTGCCGTACGTTCACGGGGTGGGTCAATTACTTAGGTCGTTGAACTTCTATTGTGAACGCTAGAAGTCCTGCCGACTCTGTAAAATGTAGTCTGATTCCTCAATTGTCTGGGAATCTTGCGTAATAGGGGAACTTACGCGCTTGATATCAATTTTGATTGAGTACCAGATTGTGAGGGTTGTGGCAGTCGTTCTACGACATACAACGCTTACGTCTTTCAGTAGCACTCAACCCTAGTTTACTTGGTCTTCTCTACAAGTTGAACGATAAAAGTATGGATGGGTAACACTGAAATGAAAAGAAACTGGGAATTCGTTGGAAGAAAGAATGAGAGTTTCAAAATATCAACAAAATAGCCGTGTTTGTAGACGGGATGTTGCAATTTAGAGTCATTTTGAGACTCAATAAGTCGTCAATCATTACGGAGTTAGAGACTTCCATTTCGTCAGAGCTGCAAGTCTGCTGCTTTTTGGGCCATATCCTGTATCCGTTCCACACAGCGATTCTGACCGATAATGGCGAGAGTTTCATAAACATCGGGCCCAGAAGCTGCACCCGTAGTACAGATCCTGAGTGCCGGGATTAAGAGTCCCGCTGAGATCTCTTTCGACTCAGCAAATTGCTGGAGGGAGAGTTCAACTGAACTGGCAGACCATTCGGCCAGGTGTTCAAGTTGTTGCGAATATTCAAGAAGTAGTTTTGGAACATCGCCTTTGGCGACTCTTTTGCGAAATCCTTTTTCGTCAATATCACTCTCTTGCAACTCGGCTTTGAAGAAGTAATCGACTTCCAGGATATCTCCGAAGGTGGTTAATCGTTCTCCAAATACGTTGATGACTTGATCAACAAGTTGCCGTTGATTGTCTGAGACTGGTTTCGAAAGGAGCCCTGATTGCGTCAAATAGGGCAGGCAAAGATCGGTCTTCTCGGAAGCGGGCAGCTCTCTCATCCAGTGCTGTTGCAAGCTGTCAAGTTTGTCCGGGTCGAGTCCTGCCGGACTTTTGACGACTCGTTCTAGCGAGAAGTTTTCGATGATCGTTTCACGAGACATCACTTCTGTTTTGTCATCCAGTGACCAACCGAGACGTGCCAAGGCGTTGAAGACGGCATCAGGCAGGTAACCAATCTTTTCGTAGTATTCGACCATGACAGGATCGAGTCCGTCGGAGCCATCCAGGCCGATGCGTGGAAAGACTCGATCAGCCGCTTCAAACATTTTTTTGAACTGCGGATTCTTGCGGTACTTGTCGAGCTTTCGTTTACTGAGTTTTTCTTTGGTTCCGGGGGCTGCAACAAATGGGATATGAGCGAACGTGGGGACGTTCAATCCTAACGCTTGATAAATCAGAATCTGAACGGGAGTGTTCGAGAGATGTTCTTCAGCGCGAATGACATGAGTGATTTCGAGGTCGGCATCATCGACTGTTGTTGCGAAGTTATAAAGTGGGGAACCATCGGCACGAGCAATCACTGGGTCAGAAATTAAGCCGCAATCAAATTCGACATCACCGCGGACGGCATCCTTAAAAGATACCTTCTCGTCGCGCGGGACAAGTAGACGGACAACATGTTTTCGCCCCTCGGCTTCATGCTCAGAAATTTGTTCGTGGCTCAGTTCGCGTGAACGGCGGATATTGAGGTACTGTTTCTTCTCTGCTTGGGCGGCTTCACGATCCGCCTGAATCACCTCGGGGGGATCAAAATCTTTATATGCGGAACCTTCGGCCAACAGTTTCTCTAAGGCTTTCTGGTAGATCGCAGTTCGTTCAGATTGAAAGTACGGGCCATGTGATCCACCCACTTCGGGGCCTTCGTCCCAATCCATTCCCATCCATTTGAAGGCTTGGAGGATCGGACCCAGAGCCTCGTCCAAGTTGCGTTCTTTGTCGGTGTCGTCGATTCGTAAAATGAACTGTCCTCCATGCCGGCGAGCATAAAGCCAGTTGAAGAGTGCGGTACGCATTCCCCCAATGTGCATGTAACCGGTTGGACTAGGGGCAAATCGTGTGCGGACTGTCATTGTCGAAATACTTACTGGGTCAAAATATTTGCTGGGTCAAAATATTTGCTGGATTAAAATATTTGCTGGATTAAAGAAGCGACTGGCCGAGAGAGTCGGCACAAGCAATCATCTTAGTGCGTGTGCTGTCGAAACCCAAGCCATCCCCATTGACCGATCAGGTTGCCAGTCCTACGATTCTGGCACCTGTCTCTCCCCCTGAAACTGTTGGTCTTGATATGTTTCGTGCTCGTTGGAAACGTCGATTCCTGCTTCTGTCGGGATTGGGAGTTGTTTTGGGAGGGCCGCTGATTGCTCTGTTCGTCTCTTTGCAGCATGTGCCAGACTTTTACCAGAAGGCTTTAGAAGACTCGAGAGTCACACCAATCGTTGCGGAAAACGTCAAGCAACGCACCGAAAAGTTGATTCACGAATATGAGCAGAGTGATTCGGAGATCAATCATTGGACAGAGACCATCAGCGAACAGGAATGTAATGCTTGGTTGGCGTTTGAACTTCCTCAGCGATTTCCCGAACTGAACAGTCAGGGTCTCTCAAATCCGAGAGTTCGTTTTGCAGACCACCTGATTTTGTTGGGTTGTGAGTTTCAGGGAACTCGATTTTCGGGAGTGGTCAGCATCGCCATGCGTCCTCGTCTCTCGTATTCAAACACTCTCACTTTGGAGATTGTGTTTGCCAAGATCGGTCAGGTTCCACTTCCTCTCAACAGTTTAATCACTGAGGCTCAGGAGTTCGCTCGTAAGGAGAAGATCTCGCTGGAAGGAGTTGTCATTGAATGGAACGCGATCTCAAGCGGCACGTATCGCGGTCGATTGACTCTAATGCCCTCACATCCTACTGAGATGCAATTGATCGCCACTTCAATTCGTGTTTTCGATGAGATGTTGGAATTCAGGGGCGAACGTAGAGTCGAAGAATCGGCAACAACGGACCATCATCAAGTAGAGGGTGATGTTCTGTCGATCAATTGAAATTCCCAACAATCATTTTGGGGATTGCGAGAGAGGACCGCCTGGGAATGAATTTTTTCACCGGCGAGTTTGATCTCAAGCTGATATTCTGAGTCAGCAACAGTCTCGTAAGTCCCCATGTCCCAACGCACAATAGTTCCTCGATTCCCACTCACCGGACCTTCGTAGTCGAGGTAGTGTTTTCGGTGGTTTGATAGTTCTTCTGCCGTGATTGGTCCGCTGTTGTTGGGGTCCTCGTTAAGTCGCCAGGTTCTCAGGGATGTTTCTTGCTCGAGCATCAGATCCCAGTGAAGATGAGGGTGGTCGTGGGTGAGGATGACAAATCGGCTGGTCATGACGAAAATTGGCCCTCGATGAGGTTCGGACTAGGAATCGTTGCCTTAATTATGGGCAGTGGTACACCATTTGCTTTTATGTAATGCTATAGTATCACATTATACCAACCGGACTGCCGGTTGATCAGCCAACATCTCTGAGGATTCATGTTCATGACGCCCCGTGAAGTTTTAGCGCTCTGCCGAGAAAAAGAAGTTCACGCTGTCGATCTGCGTTTTATGGATTTTCCCGGTACACAGAAACACTTTACGATTCCAGTGAGCGCACTCACGCCGGCCTCCTTTGAGGATGGATTTGCGTTTGATGGCTCTTCAATGCGCGGCTGGCAAGCTATCAACGAGAGTGACATGTTGGTTGTTCCACAGCCGGAAACGGCGTTCGTCGATCCATTTATGGATCGCACACTCGTGATGACGTGTAACATTCAGGATCCTATTACGCGCGCAGATTATGCCAAAGATCCGCGCAATGTCGCTCGCAAGGCCGAGAACTATCTGAAATCAACCGGAATTGCTGATACTGCCAATTTCGGCCCCGAAGCGGAGTTCTTTATATTCGACGATGTGGCCTTCGATTCCAACGAGCATGAGTCATATTACCACGTGGATAGCATCGAAGGTCAATGGAATCGTGGAAAGCGAGGGCAGGGAAAGCATGCTGGCTACCAAATTCGACACAAAGAAGGATATTTCCCGGTTCCTCCCACCGACACACTACAAGACATTCGCACTGAAATCATGATGACCCTTCTGGAATGTGGAGTCGAAGTTGAAGGACAGCATCACGAAGTGGCGACGGCCGGTCAATGCGAAATTGATATAAAGTATGGTCCGTTGTTGACCACTGCCGATCATCTGTTGATTTACAAGTATGTTGTCAAAAACATTGCTGCCAAGCACGAGAAATCGGCGACCTTTATGCCGAAACCGCTTTGGAACGATAATGGTTCCGGGCTGCATATGCACCTGTCTTTGTTCAAAGGTGAGGAGTCTTTGTTTGCGGGTTCAGGGTATGGTGGACTCAGCGATATTGCGATGTTCGCCATGGGGGGGATTCTCAAGCACGCCGCTTCGTTGATGGCATTTTGTTGTCCGACAACCAATAGCTATAAGCGACTGATTGCCGGTTACGAGGCACCGATCAACCTGACTTACAGTTACCGCAATCGTTCTGCCGCCATTCGGATTCCCGTTCACAGTCCTGATGCGAGTTCCAAACGATTCGAGTTTCGTTGTCCCGATTCGTCTTCCAATCCTTATCTAGCGATGTCAGCCGTGTTAATGGCGGCCATTGACGGCATTCAAAACAAAATCCATCCCGGACAACCTCTCGACAAAGATATCTACGATCTCAAACCCGAGGAAATGCAGGATGTCCCCAAGACACCTGTTTCGCTGGAAGCTGCATTGCAGGCACTTAAGGACGATCACGAGTACCTTTTGTTGGGAGATGTCTTTACGGAAGACGTGATCGACACCTGGATCTGGTACAAAACCGAAAAAGAGGTCGAAGCCCTGCGAGAACGACCTCATCCCTATGAGTTCGCCATGTACTATGATATCTGATTCGTGCAATTGATTCTTGCGGGTTGCCGATCAGTGTCGACTTCTCCACAATCAAGGAAGCCATTTCCTGAAATTGTGAAACTACCCGATGCCCGAATTTGAAATCTCTAGTGCTTATCAGCCGGCCGGCGATCAACCTAAAGCCATAGAAAAACTGGTACACGGATTTGAAGGTGGAGAACAAAATCAGGTTCTGCTCGGAGTGACCGGGTCGGGGAAGACGTTCACGATGGCGAACGTGATCCAACAGTTGCAGCGTCCCACATTGGTTCTCTCTCACAATAAAACTCTTGCCGCCCAACTCTATGGCGAGTTCAAAGAGTTCTTTCCGAATAATGCGGTCTCATATTTTGTCAGCTATTACGATTACTATCAGCCCGAAGCGTACATTCCGCAACGAGATATCTACATCGAGAAAGATTCGTCGATCAATGATGAAATTGATCGGCTTCGATTACGGGCGACCAGCCAACTCATCAGTCGTCGAGATGTGATTGTCGTCGCGTCGGTCAGTTGTATCTACGGTCTCGGTTCGCCAAAAGACTATCTCGACATGATGGTCCCTCTGAAGGTAGGACATGAGATTGATCGTGATGAGTTTTTGATGAATCTGGTTGATATTCATTACGAACGGAACGACTTTGAGTTATCTCGTGGCAAATTTCGGGTACGGGGCGATGTGATCGAGTGTTGGGCTGCGTACGAAGAATTTGCATTTCGGATTGAACTTTGGGGAGACGAAATCGAAAAGCTTTCGATCATCGATCCAGTCAGCGGGCAGGAAAGTCAGAAGCTCGATGATATCTACATTTATCCGGCGAAACATTATGTGCTTCCCCAAGAACGCATCGACAATGCGATCGGCGAGATTGAAGAGGAGCTGGAAGCTCAACTGGTCAAGTTCCGGAACGCTGGCAAACTGTTGGAAGCACAACGGCTTTCTGCACGCACGAAATACGATCTCGAATTGCTGAAAGAAGTCGGGTTCTGTCCGGGAGTCGAAAATTACTCTCGTGCGCTCGCGGGACGAAAACCGGGTCAACCTCCTTACACTTTACTCGATTTCTTCCCAGACGATTTTCTGATGATGGTGGATGAATCACATGCGACATTGCCACAAGTGAAAGCCATGTATGCCGGTGATCGTTCACGCAAAACAACTTTGGTCGATCATGGTTTTCGGATTCCGATGGCTATCGATAATCGACCGCTTCAGTTCGATGAGTGGAACAAAATTCGCAAACAGACTTTGTTTGTCTCGGCGACGCCGGCTGACTGGGAATTAGAACAAACCGGAGGCCGAATCGTTGAGCAGGTCATCCGTCCGACGGGATTGCTCGATCCTGTCATTCACGTCGTGCCCGCACGAGGACAAGTTCCGCATCTGATGGAGGAAATCAAGAAGCGGACCGCTCAGAATGAACGAGTCCTGGTCACAACCTTGACCAAGCGTCTTGCGGAAGAGCTCAGCCGATACTTCAATGAAGAAGGTCTCAAGTGCCAGTGGTTGCATTCCGAACTCGATGCCATTGAGCGGGTCGAAATTCTTCGCGAATTGCGTGAAGGAAAATTTGATGTTCTGGTCGGTGTGAACTTGTTACGTGAAGGGCTCGATCTTCCCGAGGTCTCGCTAGTGGCGATTATGGATGCCGATAAAGAAGGATTTCTACGAAGCGAAACCTCCTTAGTTCAGACAATTGGGCGTTCCGCGCGAAACGTGAATGCAGAGGTGATTTTGTACGCCGACAAGATGACAGATTCAATGCAGCGTGCCATCGACGAAACAAACCGTCGTCGCAAAATTCAGGAAGAATACAATACTGAGCACGGCATCACTCCTGAGACAATCAAGAAAGCGATTCGTCGAGGTATTGAGGAAGAGATTGCCGCTAATCGGACGGCCCAAAATGCGGCCGGCGAGGCTGACGAAACCAAGTACATCACTCAGGAATACATCAACGAACTTGAACAAGAGATGCTGAAGGCTGCCGAGTCACTCGAATTTGAGCGGGCCGCGCATCTCAGGGATCGAATTCTCACGCTGCAAAAACAAGTCGGTGAGTCGGTGACTATTAAGGAAGGTTCCGAGTCGGAGCCAGGCTTCGCCAAAAGTGGTCGAGCAAAAGGTGGCAAGCGTGGGAAGGGAAAAGTCCGCGGGGGGAACCGTGCTCCACGTCCTCGGAGGAAATAGGGCGTTTTAGATCACACCCAGAAACTAAGATACCAGTTCACGACTTTGCCAAACACGGGAACGATTTCACAAACCAATAACAGTGGGTAGTAAAATCTGGCCACCGCCGGGTGTCCTTGAACATGCATCGAATCGACCCATTGCCAATACATGGGGCCGATTGAGAGGGCATACAGTACCACCAAAATGACCACACGGTTATAAACGCGAGCGGCAAATTCGAGGGGCATCAATCCTTCAGGACACCGATGGGCATCGGGGATCTTGTGCGTCACAGAAGGGGTGATCGATTGAGGTGGAGAGTCCGAGGCACACATGCACCAAGTCTAGGAGGGCCGGAGTGGCTCGTCAAATAAGAATCCTCAAGAATGAGATATTGTCGAATCAAACAACTCCCTGTCCACGGAACCACTCGATTGTCTCCTTCATGGCGTCCTTGAAATCGACTTGTGGGTCGTATTTTAGCTCTCGTTTGGCTTTATCGATACAGAAATCCAGGTTGAGTGCAAGAAATTTGATGCGGGCTGAGGAAAGAATCGGGGCGTGGTCTTTTCCGAGCAATCGATAGGTTTTTTCGAGGACTTTTGCCAAGCCTTTCGCGATTCCCATCGGGACCGGTTTCAGCGGAGGGTTTTCATACCCCGCCAAGTCGCAGATCGTTTCCATGAATTCCTGTTTGCTGACGAGTCGATCATCGCGGATGTTGAAGGTCTCTCCTCGTAAATCATCGCGGTCGATCGCCAGGAAAATGGCATCGACCAAATTATTCACATATGTGTTATTCATCAGCTTGTCGGTCGAACCGAGATATTTGACCTTTCCGTCTTTCAGTTTCTCCAACAACCTGGGTAACACGGTGCGGTCGCGTGGGCCATAGATGAATCCGGGTCGTAGGACAGTGGCGGGAAGTTTGTTCTCGCACACGTGTTTGAGAACCAGTTTCTCCGATTCTGCTTTCGTCAGAGTGTAGCCATCGATGCCACTGACATTCGGAGGTTCACTTTCGTCAGTCCCATAATGATCGCGGGCTTCGTAGACACCTAGCGAGCTGATCTGGATATAACACTTGATCGTGCCGTTCTGTTCGACCGCATTCAGCAGATTCTCGGTGCCTCCCACATTGATTTTACGGTAGTCGTCGACTGGCCCCCAGTCTCCGACTTTAGCTGCACAATGCACGACCACGGTCACGCCTTCGGCGGCTTTCTTCATGTCGTCGGGGACGGACATACGGGCGACGATTATTTCGACACCCCACTCATCCAGCAACGACGTGTCGCTCGATTCACGCACCAATACGCGAACAGGAACACCCATCGAGTGAGCACGTTCAACGACATGGCTGCCGACAAGTCCGGTGGCTCCCGTCACGAGAATCAGATCATCTGGGGTGAGTTGCATGGGGTGTTACCGTGGATTTACGAATAGATGGCGATTGAACAGAGCTCAACCAGAGATCTTGATTGTGACGGTTGAATGGTGCGAGGCAAATGGACGGCAGGAGAAAATACGGTCTCGAAATCGGTTTTTATCGCTGAGTAACGGTTTTGAGGAACAAAGCAGTCCTTATCTGCTCAATTCTTCTCAGTCCTCCTGAATTCTTAGCTGAGAGGTTGAGTCTGACTTGTCGCAAGTTGCTGTTATACCGGAGGATCGGGACAAAACGGATCATTTGCTCACCCTTCAAGGAGAAACGATCCACATTGACTGGATTTTCAGGTCGCCCTAGACTTCATAGAGAGACACATTCGCTGTCAAAAGCGTCTTTCTGCGCATTCCACCATCAGTATGCATTATGTCACAATCCACTCCCGCACAATCTGAATCGCCACTTTCCTGGCAGGAAAAACGCTACCGCTGGGCTGCGATTCCCGGTTGGGGGCTTTCACTGATTCTACATGCCCTGTTTCTGGTCTTGATGAGTACTCAATTGAAGAGCTGTGGCGGTGTGATCACGGGAACGGGAGAAGGGGAATATCGATCTGTCGGATTGGTTATGAAGGATTCTGACTCTCCCAATTTCAACGACAACACTCAACAAAACGAATCAGAAGTTGATCAGAAAAACAAAGTCAGCGAGGAGACAGAGGTTCTCGAAGTTCCCGAGAATCCACCTGTGGAAATGGCTCTGCCCGAAATGGGGAGCAACCTCATAGGACCGGGAGCGTTAGCACCGGCCATCGGTCTTCCCAATCCTACACCCTCCAAGGTTCAATCGGCGCCCTCTTCAATTCCTCTTCCCCCAGCATTTGGTCAGGGAGATGGGCCGGTTCGGTTTTTGGGAGCCATTGATGCGGGGAAAAACTTTGTCTACATCATCGACTGTTCAGGCAGCATGGGTGATTACAATGCCCTCGATTTCGCGAAGGCCGAGTTGCTGGCGTCTTTGCAAGGGGTGAACAACCGACAGAAGTTTCAGATTGTCTTCTACAACGAAGAAATTCGACGCTTTCAACTTCCGAATCAGCCGGTGGAGCTCTATCCGGCAACCGACGTGAATCGGAATCGTGCCAAACGATTTATTGGGAGCGTCTCTCCCTCACTGGGGACTAAACACATGCCGGCATTGCTGGCATCACTGAAATACGAACCCGATGTGATCTTCTTTCTGACCGACGCCCGTGAACCATCCTTGAGTACGAGCGAACTTGCCGACATTAAAAAACAAAACCACAATGGTGCTCGTGTTCATTGCATCGAGTTTGGGGTCGGTCACGAGTTGCCCGGCGACAATTTCCTGAAAAGACTGGCGCGTCAAAATAAAGGGACATATAGCTATCGCGATGTCACGAAACTGGGGGGAGATCGGTGACCCCTGCGAATCAGAAATTTCTTGTGTTTCTGAGTGTCTGTCTCTTCTTGATGAAGAGTATGTCACCGCACGCGGCTGCACAAAACTCATCGCTGACACAAGCCGGGAATTACCCCGATCACATCATGATTCAGCCGAAATACAGCACCGGCAAGAAACGGATCCGCTGTCGGATTCTTGATTACACAGGTGCCGTAGTCACCGTCCATTTGATGGAAGGGGACACTCGCAAAACCTACGCGACGAGCGAGGTGACCCGTGTGGAAACTCCGCAATCTGCTCAACATCGCAAGGGGTTAACGCTCTTAGACGCTGGAGAAATTCCGCAAGCCGAAGAGCAACTCCTGGAAGCTTACCGACTCGATCCTCGAGAATGGGTGCAGCGAGAGATTCTCGCGCATCTCGTGCGGGCGGCTTTGCAACGTGGTGATTATGTCACGGCGGCCACTCGTATCGAAAAGATATTCTCTAGCGACGAACACACTCAACATCTGGAATTATTGCCGGCGATTTGGACAACCAAAGTTCTCAATCCCAGTCAGATTCGTAATGGTGCGGAATTGCTGGTTTCTGATTCTGACATCGCGCAGTTTGTGGGGGCTTCCATTTTGCTCGAACAGTCCGGCTTTGAAGAGACAGCAAAGACTGCCTTGCTGACCATTCAGACTTCCGGTCATCGACGTTTAAAACTTTTGGCTGAGGCTCAGTTGTGGCGACTGGAGTTTGCCAATAGCGAATTTCCTGTTTACACCATCGATAAATGGAAGAGACATATCGAGCGTTTGCCGACCGAGTTGCGAGGCGGGCCTTATTTTCTGTTGGCACGCGCGTATCAATTCAAACTGTTGCGTGATGATGCCGCATTGACCTATTTGCGAATTCCGGTGTTGTATGATCATGATCGATTACTGGCTGCAGAAGCCTCTTTGGCGGCTGCCGATGTGTTACGGTCTGGGGGACGTAATCAGGAATCTCTGACAATTTATCGAGAACTCGTTGCTAGGTATCAGGGTACGGAAGCCGCACGGAAAGCGGATGCTATCCTAAAGTCATTCGCCGAATAATAAACCGCACACGCGGACTCACGAAGGATCGAATACGTGTTGAATCAATTTTCTAAGAACAAACGGGTTAGCGCTCGCAGGTCGTTGTTCGTTCTGCTCTCGACGCTCATTTGCTTATCGGTCCCGGTACTCGCTTGGGCGCAAGAGGGCGGTGGAGAAGAAAGCGTTTCCGCTCCCAAAGTCGATCTCCGTGAACTGGCTTTCGCTGGTGGATATGTGGGGATGATCATTGCCGGGATGAGTGTCATTCTGATTGCGTTGATCATCGAACATATGTTGACAATTCGCCGAGGCGCTTTGATGCCGAGTGGATTAGCGCAACAGGTTCACGGCATGATAGCTCAGAAACAATTCAAGCAAGCCGAAGAAGTCTGCCGGCAAAATCCGAGTCTACTCGGAGAAATATTACAAGCTGGACTTTCGGAAGTCGGAATCGATTACGCGGCCATTGAAAAAGGGATGGAAGATTCGAGCATCCAACAGTCGTCGCGCTTGTTACGGAAAATCGAATATCTGTCGGTGATTGGTTCCATTGCACCAATGTTGGGATTGTTGGGGACTGTCTGGGGAATGATCCTCGCGTTTCTGGAATTTGAATCGAAGGCCAATCCTCAAGTCTCAGAGTTGGCGCCCGGCATTTATAAAGCTCTGGTGACGACTTTGATGGGATTGAGCGTTGCGGTGCCGGCAGTCGCATCGTTTGCGATTTTTAGAAATCGTGTTGATGGGCTGGTCGCGGAAGCGTCACTGCTGGCCGAACATGTCTTCGCCGACTACAAGCGAGCCTTAGTCTCTTCTCGCCGGGGACAAAAAACCTCTCGACCCGCTGCCAACCCCGGCATTCCACCCGTTGTGCCTGAACGGGAATCACGCTGATGCGATTACCGGCTCGAAGCCGACAACTCGGTGTGACGGTTGACATTACACCGCTGATTGATGTGATCTTTCTGTTGATCATTTTCTTTCTGGCGGCTAGTCATTTTGTACGTAATGAATCTCGGGACGAAGTCGCATTGCCGGAAGCCGTGACCGGGGAAGACGAACAGAAAACTTCCAACAGTCGATTGATCGTCACGGTGACTGCCGATGGGCAGTATAAAATTGGTGGCGAATTCCTCAGCTTGAAGGAAATCGAACCTTTGTTATTTGACGGCATGGCCAAAGATGGTGAGAAGTTTGAAGTTCGTATTCGCGGCGACAAAACAGTCTTGTTTCGCTCGATCGAACCATTGATGGTGGAATGTGCCCGAGCGGGAGTCACACAAATCAAGTTTGGTGCTTTGCCGGGAGGATCGACTCCATGAAGATTCCCAGTTTTACCCGGCATGACGAGCGGGATGAAGTGATGTCGATGACGCCGATGATTGACGTTGTGTTTCTGTTGCTGATCTTCTTTGTCTGTGCGTCCATCGGACAACAGAAGGAATTGCTGCTTTCGACACCCATTTCGGGAGCTGGCGTGAAGTCGGAGACACCTCCCGAAGATCTGTTACAGCCGAAACCAGATCGCGCTTATCTTAAACTGTTACGCATCGGTGGCGAAACCGTGACCGACTTGAATGGAACAATGATTGAAGAACCGGGACGTGTGCGTGAACTGTTAATCGGTCTGGCGACAGTCGCTCCCGATGTGCCGGTGGTGATTGATACCGCCGATGATGTGCCGTTGGGGGATATGATCGCGTTGTACGATTTGTGTCGTTCGGTCGATTTCGAGACGATCAACTTCGCCATTGATCCACCAGAACAAAGACCGGTGAAAGCGAAGCCTGTACCTTGAAAGTACCAGAATCAGTGGGTCGTGACGGCTTACCGCATCTGCAATAAACGACACCGTTAAATGCCCCGCATTCCTGAACACTCAACAGCCGTTTCAAGATGTCAAGATTCGGTGAATGGGGGACACACCTTGACCGAATGTTGACCAAATCTTGAACCAAATGTTACCGAATCTTGATTCCGAATCTTCCATACTCTTGAGCAAGTCGTTTGCGTTCATCGATTTGCGCCGAACTTCACATTGTCAGTGGATAGTTCAATTTATCGAGACGCATTTTCCACGTCACGCGAGATCGACTCCTTTCTCACGTTGCAGCGGTCGTCATTCTTCAACACGCTAGCGGGTTGTGATGACGTTTAAATTGCCAAAGATCGAGTCGCCGTCAGGCGAACCACGAACGCTAACTCTGGTAGATCGAGTTTGGCAAGATGAGTTTGAGCCGATCAACTTTTTAAGGCCAAGCCGCCAAGTCGCAAAAGAAACGCAAAGAGTGGAAAAGGCCGGAGATGCGTTCGCAAGAACGTAGAGAAATGATTT
This sequence comes from Planctomycetaceae bacterium, assembly GCA_029243145.1. Taxonomy (GTDB): domain Bacteria; phylum Planctomycetota; class Planctomycetia; order Planctomycetales; family Planctomycetaceae; genus JABURQ01. The sequence continues at coordinate 18,386 of JAQWSQ010000026.1, forward strand.
GAATCGCAGAAACATTGAAAATTGGGTGGCTGGGGCTCTCATAAGTTTGAAAAGTAGTCTGAGCTTTGAATTCCCATGCCGTCTTCGCATTTCGGAACGCAAGCACGGCTCCAGATGCAAGAAGTTCACTCACGCAGCGGCGCGGTGGCGCAGAGGACAAGCAAGGAACACGTGCGGATTTGGGTGGCCCGTCCTGAAAGGGCATACTGCGTAGCAGCAAGATGTTCACATCATGCGAGTACGAAACACATACGCCCTTACCCGCTTGAACGATCATGATGAGTCATCTTGTGATTTCATCACCCGGCCAATAAAAATGGCCGGGCCACCCTGCCGTTCGATTCTAGGTAAGTCCGTTTGCTTGTCAAACGGGGTGGCGTAGCTACAAGAGGCCAACAGCACATTGTCGTCAGGAAGAATTCACCACGAATGACTCGTATCAAACGAATGGGTTATCAAAATGGGTGGCACTGGTCGGCTTGTCCGCCAGTGAGAGAATTATGTCTCACGCAGAGACGCCGAGACGCTAAGAAAAAGGGCCAACGGCCCGGCTTTATGACAGCCCAGGGCAACGCCCTGGGAAGGTGTGAGCAATTCTCAATTCCAAAAGCCCCAACGGGGCGACTCAAAACATACGACGGGGGTCCCTGTCCATTGAAGTGTTTGACTTCACATCGGGCCGGCGATGATGGCGACCATTTTGAGTTTGCCATTTTAACCAAGCGGTCGCAGAAGTTTCGAATCTTTAGGTTTTGCTGTTTGGCGACAATCGTCGGCACAAACAGAGAACGATTTGTTCCCTGATTATTTATCGTGAGTTATATCGACCTCACCGTCGCGATGTCACTCACGATCAAAAATACTTTCCCCATCTCTCAATATTGTGCCGAAAAAAATTGCATCTCAGTTCAGGAGGGACTACTATGAAAATCATAAAAAATCAACCATCAAAAATAATTTACAAACCGTCACTTCGGATCTGTCTTAGGAGATATTGAAAATGCGAACTTCCGTACTTGTCTTGGGGATTCTAGGTGGTGTATTCAGTCTGATGGTCGGCCTTTGCACCGGAGTCTGTTTTTCGGCAGTCGGAGATCTTGGAGAGAGCGTAGGTGATACTTCAACGGCAGCCGAGGCGAATGCTGCAGGCGGGAAATTCGTTCTCTTTGGATTGATTCAGGCGATTGTCGGTATCGTGGGGACAGTTAAGGCATATCGACTGTTCGACGAACCTGATGTCAAGAAGATTCCCGTTTTCTGCCTTGGGGCTGCGGCGTTCTTATCGGTCTTCAATACGATGCAGTTCTTTACTTCTGGACTGTTGTTCGGAGTTGCCATTTTGCTGATCTTTATTGGCGGAGCCAAAGCTCCAACTGGCGACAGTGGGCAAACTGACGACAGTGAGCAGATGGCATAGATTAATGTGTCACAGCATCAGTTTTGAGCTTGGTGGAGTACCCATCACCGTCCAATTCTTCGAACTGTGGATCGGAGTCGGTCTGATCGTCGCCATCATCGGATTAGATGTTGAGGTCCGACACTTGCCCAAGAAGACCGCAGATACGCTCTTCATGATTGCCACAGTCAGCATGATTGTGGGAGTAATGGGAGCAAACCGAGCGACGATTCTCTTGCTTTCCAGCTCATTGTGGGAAACCGGAAAGATTCATTCGTCATATTCTGGTTTCTCCTTTTTGCCGGGTTTATTGATTGGTGGTGTCACATTTGCTTTGATCGCGTGGTGGTACAAGCTGCCGCTGTTGTCTAGTGTGAATTCTTTGATTCCTCCGTTGGTCATTGCTCACGCATTTGGCAGAATCGGTTGTTTCTTTGGTGGATGCTGCTTTGGTGCGCCAACAAACTGTCCACTTGCGATCGTCTTTCCACCGACTTCCGCCGCATCAAAAACATTTGGGTTTCCGGTTGGAGTTCATCCCACCCAATTGTACGAGGCCGTGTTGTTGTTCGGGGTATGGATTGTCACGAAAAAAATTGTGCAAAGAGAACACCGCACCTACACTTACTTACTCGCATACGGGACGGGAAGATTCGCTTTTGAATTTATGCGTGGCGATCAACGGGGTGTCATTCCCGCTTTCGAGTTTCTATCGCCGTCACAATTGATCTCCATTGGTATGGTGGTGACTGGAGCATCGCTGCTTTTATGGAGCAAAACAGACGCGACAACCCCTCCCGAAGAATCAGCGTGATTCAACGCAGAACATGATCGATGCCATTTTTAACTTCTATTTTGGCGGGACACGAGATACCCCCAGCCGCTTCGATACGATCAAGCAGAGCAATCTGTTGATGGTGTCGAAACCAAACCGACAGACAGGATGCAATCAACAACGCCACCAGTGCGAAGCACAATAACCAGATATAACGTCGCTGATTTTCGACTTGGTTCGTATCTGTCACGGTTATCTCCGCAGGTGAGATCGTAAGGTTTCTATGATCTTAATCAGGCGGCGTATGCCACCATAGGCGACTACATCCCGGACTGAGGTACGGAGACACGAATCAGGAAATCCCCATCGAGCATGATATCTGAATAAGATTCAGAAGAGTCCCAGATCATTGTGATAGGAATGCCTCGTAGCGGCCTCGTCTTCTCATTGGAATTAAGTTTGACCGTCGCGGTTCTGAGAACCCTTCCAGTTATTTTATCGCTTAATGTGATCACGTAGGCTCCGGCAACGGTCTCATTCATTGGGGCGGATATCGACAAGCGATATTTTCCAGATGGCGAGTCCTCGCTGTGACCACCCACAAAATGAAAGCTAACGTACAAACTCCAAGCCGACCATAGGGCTACGGCAGTTAGAATACCTGCCGTATAGGAATTGCGTTTGGGTGAGACCAATGAAGAATTCCAATTTGTTGGAAATTGAAGGGTCAGTATGACGAATTCCCGCTTACTGTAGCACGATTGCGTTTTCGTCCCCGTTCGAAAATTTCAAAACACGCTACACGTAACTTTTCCCGTTCGTGGGAAATGCAGGCCATGAATGACGAATAATGTCTATCAGGCTGCTTCTGAGGGTGAAAAAATCGCCAGAATTCGGCTCTCGACAACAATTCTCTAAGCGTCATCTCGAATGCGAGGAAGGTCGAACTCTGGGGAGACTTGACCGGCTTCTCAAAATTGAGAGAAATCCGGCGCAAGTGTTTGGCTGGCTTGGGGAAATTGATTTCCCGATCCCTTGAAACGCCATTTCTGTTGTGGCATAGTTCATGCTTGAATGTTGCGCACGGTGCGGACAGGGACTGTTCGTTAAGACCCCGTTGCGTTTTTTGAGCCCAGACCGACCCTTGGGACGGATGCGCTGATGAACTTCTTTCCTATTGCCACGAGCATCGTCGACTTCCTGCAAGAATCCGTTGGTTTGACCAACGGACTTGCCATGGCGTTGGCTGCCCTCATTCACGGTTCGCTCTTGGTGGGCATCTTCATGGGCACGCCGGTCGTCTGGATTTGGGGCGAACGAAAAATTGCCGGACGTATTCAGGATCGTCTCGGTCCGACACGCGTCGGTGGACGCTTCGGTTGGCTACAATCTGTGGCCGACGGCATCAAACTGATTCAAAAAGAAGACCTCGTCCCACCCGCTGCCGACTCGATGCTGTATCGCATGGCACCTTATATGGTGTGTGTGGCGGCATTTGGAACCATGATGGTGTTGCCGTTTGGTGAAACTTGGGTCGCGGTCGCTTCGGATATCGGACTTTATGTCTTGGTGGCAATTTTGTCGCTGGAAGTGATCGGTATTATCCTTGCCGGTTATTCAAGTGGATCGAAATGGTCATTGTTCGGCGGGATGCGTGAAGCGGCTCAAATGGTGAGTTACGAGATTCCGCTTTCGTTGTGTGCGATCATTCCGATTACAGTCGCCGGTTCCTTAAATCTCGTCGAAATCACTCAACTACAATCTGGCTGGGCCAACAACTGGCTCATCTTTCACGATCCGTTCGTCTTGATCACCTTCTTTGTTTACTTCACCGTCGCGACGGCCAGTTGTAAACGAGCACCGTTTGACTTGGCGGAAGCCGAGTCGGAACTGGTGGGTGGTTTTCATACGGAATACTCGGGCATGCGGTGGTCGTTCTTCTTCATGGGAGAATACGCGGCGATGTTTGTTGTTTGTGCCGTCGCTTCAATTTTGTTCCTCGGCGGTTGGAACAGTGGAATTGCTCCACTCGATACCGCATTGCTCGAAATGCGAGCTTTGTCCGCTGATGGCAGCTTCCAGCCAATGTCTTATCTGTCCAATGCGATTGGCATGGGGATTCTGATTTCCAAGTCTTGGGTGTTGGTCTTCGTGCAGGTTTGGGTTCGTTGGACATTGCCTCGATTGCGAATCGACCAAGTCATGATTACCTGCCTGAAATACCTGATTCCCATGAGCTGTTTTCTGTTTCTGGGGACGATCCTTTGGCCGTTGTTGATGTACAAAATGAGCGATGGTGGACGGACCTCTTTCTGGGCTCCCAAAGCTGATCGTTGGGCAAAACCTGCTGTTTTGGTTCCTGTCGAAGACGCGGAAACCTCACAATTGATTCTTCCCAATTCGACACCCGTCGATACTGGGGAACTTGCCGATGTGGACCGTAAGGTCGCCGGAGGAACCCGATGACCTACGAAAAAATTCTCTTTTTCATATTTGCCATGTCTGCCTGTGGTGGAGCCCTTGGAGTGGTTCTCGCTCAACGAGTGGCCCGGATGGCCTTTTGGTTGATCATCTCACTCGGCTCGGTCGCCGGACTCTATTTCATGTTACATGCCGACTTTGTCGCGGCCACACAAATCATTATCTACGTGGGTGGAACTCTGGTGCTGCTGATCTTCGGGATCATGCTGACAGCCACTGGACCACACGTCAAAATACAAACATCGCCGGGCGAACTGGTGATGGGAGCGGCCGTTGGCTTGACGTTGTTGTTTCTGATTCAAGGAACTGTTCGTTCGGTCGATTGGAACAAAGCGGCGATGGTCACATCGGGCGGCGAGTTTCAGCCGGGCGAAGGAAAAGGGTACAACCCCACCGGACAAGGAAACACGATTCGTCCGCTGGGAATGGCTTTGTTGGGCTTACGTCCTGATAAAGATCTTGGTGCCCCGGAAGAAGCCGGTTTGAGTTCGGGATACTTATTCCCGTTTGAAATTGTTTCGATTCACTTACTCGTTGTGCTAGTGGGGGCCTCTTATCTGGCTCGTGCCAAGCAACGAACTCGTCCGACGGTTTGACCGTTCGGTTTTATATTTTAAGACACGCAATCATTTGATCGTCGAGTCCACATTATGGGTTTGGAAAGTTACCTGTTAGTCGGAGCGGTTCTGTTTGTTTCGGGAGTTGTCTGCATGGCAACTAAACGGAACGGCATCGGGCTGCTCATGGGGGTCGAATTGGTCCTCAACGGAGCCAACGTCAATTTCGTCGCGTTTTCGCGATTTACCACGCTCGGTCTGGATGGTCAGATCGTGTCGTTGTTTGTGATTGTGCTGGCTGCCGCAGAAGCCGCCGTTGCACTCTCCATTGCACTCAACTTTTATAATAACCACCTGACGATTGATGTGGACCGGGGCGATGAACTGAAAGGCTAATCTCTTTCAACGGTTGCGCATCAGAGACAGAATTTACTACAGAGAAATCACGGATCACCCATGCCTTACGAGACAACGGGCGAAACAATTAAAACGCTGCTGACCATGGCGTGGCTTTTGCCACTCTTCGGGTTCGGCGTGGAGATTTTTGCCGGATACTGGCAGCGGGATCGCTTCAGCAAAGCGGCCGCTCAGTTTGCTGTTGGTTGTATCGGACTTGGTTTCCTGTTCAGTAGTTGGGCGTTGATGACTTATGTCCAGGATACGGGCTGGTCAGTACGCTTCGAACACGAATCGGCGCATCATGCCGAGTTGGTTACGGCGATTGAAGAAGGCAAACCGCTTCCCGGTCACGGTGGACACGACCATGAAGGTCATAACAACGAGCATAATGGAGATCATGGTCACGATCACGGTGAAGAAGGTCACTCGGCGATCTCCAGTGAAGATACTTCACTGGCTCAATATGCGATTGCCGACCCGGTAGTTGCTGAAAAGCCTGGCCACGATCACCACGCAGATCACGAACATGCTCATGACTACGAGAACGAACATTCGGGTGGTCATGTTGAAGGCCCGGCTGTCTTTAGTGGAATCTATTATCGTCTCGCCTCGTTCGGCGATCTCGAAATCAACATTGAGTATTACATTGATACTCTGACTCTTGTCATGTTTACGATGGTGACGTTTATCGCCACATGTATTCACATTTTTGCCTTGGGCTACATGGCTGACGAGTTGACCGACGACTATGTCGATCATCAAGCTCATTACTCCAACGGCAAGCACGTTCATCGACCGGGACGCTTTTACAAGTTCTTCGCGTTTCTGTCACTGTTCTGTTTTTCGATGCTTGGATTGGTGATCGCCGGTAACATTTTCCAAGTCTTTGTTTTCTGGGAACTGGTTGGCGTTTGTTCTTACTTCCTGATCGGTTTTTATGTCGAACGGAAGTCTGCCAGCACCGCCGCCAACAAAGCGTTCATCATGAACCGTGTTGGTGACTTCGGCTTCCTGATTGGATTGATGGTCATCTGGACGTCTTTTGGGACTTTCAAATTCGCAGAACCCGATCTTGCCAACACCGATAAACCTGCCGGTTTGTTCCAGATGATTCGCGGGACAGATGGCGAACTCGATGTCGATAACGAAGCGGGCGTCGTCTATCTGCAAGATGGGCATGGCGAACGATTGAAGACTGCCGAAGGCAACGAAGCCAGCATGCCTTATTGGCTGCTCGTCGTTGCCGGGTTGGGTGTCTTTGGTGGCTGTATCGGTAAGTCGGCACAGTTCCCGTTACAAACCTGGTTGCCCGATGCGATGGAAGGTCCGACACCGGTCTCCGCGTTGGTTCACTCTGCGACGATGGTCGCGGCGGGTGTCTATCTCGCCGGTCGATTCTATCCGATGTTCACGCCCGAGGTCTTGCTTGTTATCGCTTATGTTGGTGCTATTACTCTGTTCTTAGCAGCGACCATTGCGATGGTTGTGACCGACATCAAACAAGTCTTGGCGTACTCAACAATCAGTCAACTTGGTTACATGATGCTCGGGCTTGGTCTCTTCGGCTGGGCTGCGGGACTGTTTCATCTGATCACACATGCGTTCTTCAAGTCACTGTTATTCCTCTGTTCGGGAAGCGTTATTGCTGCCTGTCATCACGAACAGGAAATGCCCAAAATGGGCGGTCTGATTCGCAAACTTCCCATCACGGGAACGGCGATGTTGGTCGGTGTGGTGGCGATTGCCGGCTTATCGATTCCCGGCGTCAGCTTTGGTTTGATCGGAAATGTAGTCTTGGTTTTAGGACTCATTCTCGGGATTCTCGCGGCTTATAAGGGTGATAAAACACAAATTCCCATGGCGGCGACTGTGGTTGTCGTGGGTGGTTTGTTGACCTTTACAGACATTGCCAACGGTAAAGCGGCTCTCTCCGGTTTCCATTCGAAAGATGCGATTGTCGCGACCGCGTTAACCTACTTCAAAATGAACCCCGCTCATTTGCTGCTGTTCATCTTGCCTTTGATCACTGCCGGTTTGACCGCGTTCTATATGTTCCGCCTTTGGTTCTATACGTTCCTCGGCAAACCACGCGATCAACACGTTTACGATCACTGCAAAGAGTCACCGTTGGTGATGACCGGTCCATTGATCGCATTGTCGGTCTTGGCTGCATTTTGTGCCATCGGTGGCGAAGGCGGAAAACTGTTCGTGATGCTGTCCGAATCGGCTCCCGCCGGGATTCATGATACGATCGCCCATGTTGGAACGGTCACCTTGAATCTTCCCGGACACATCGATGTCCTGCGGAATCATGCGAGTGCCGGGAATTTGGCGACCATTGCCGCCTTCTCGGGGACACTGATTGCGTTCATGATCTACGGCTTGGGGTTGATCAATCCCACTGATATCAAATCATCGCTGTCGGGAGTGCATAGCTACCTGTCCAATAAGTGGTACTTCGATGAACTCTACGACACGATGTTCATGAAACCGGCACACATTGTGGCTCGGTATTGTACCGCCATTGATAAGTGGGTCTTCGATGCCTTTTTGCACTGGTTAAGTCGTGCGACTTTATGGATCAGCAAATGGGACCGCATGTTCGACGAGAAATTCGTCGATGGCTTGGTCAACTTGCTGGGCACAGCCACATTCAGTGTCGGTAGTAGCTTCGGAAAGTTGCAAACCGGTCAAATGCGTCAATATGTGATGTTCATTGCCGTCGCGGTGGTGGCATTAAGCGTCGTTCTGTTTGTCTGGTTCCCACACTAGACGACAAGACTTTTACACAATCACTCACAGTCAATTTTATTTTTTCGGTTCCAGGAACACCTGACAATCATGAACTCGGAATACATACTACCAATCATTGTCGCCCTACCAGTCGTTGGCGCGATTCTGCTGAATTTTATTAACAAAGCGCAAGAAGAAGCGATGCGGGTGTTTGCCGTGGCAATCTCTGCGATTACGTTCTTCCTGACGTTACAAGCCTGGTTCAACTTCGATGCCGATGCGACCGGTATGCAGATGGTGTTCAACGCGGCTTGGATTCCGAATTGGAACATCAATCTCACCATGGGGGTTGATGGGATCAGCTTGCCGCTGGTGATGTTGACCAGTGGGATTAGTATGTTGGCGCTGATGGCGTCATGGAGTATCAAGAAAGCCGTCAAAGGATATCTGATTCTCTTCCTGCTCCTTGAAGCAGGAATGCTGGGCGTCTTTGTTTCGCTCGACTTCTTCCTGTTCTATGTGTTCTGGGAAGTGATGTTGTTGCCGATGTACTTTCTGATCGGTATTTGGGGAGGAGCACGCAAAGAGTACGCAGCCATTAAGTTCTTTCTGTACACGCTGGTTGGTTCGGTGCTGATGCTGATCGCCATGTTGATGTTCTACTTCAACAGCGGACGCAGCTTCGATCTGCTTTATCTGGCTCGTGTGGGGCAGGGACTCGAACAGGGTTACGGCTTTGACCAGACGACTCAGTTGATTGCCTTTGTGCTGCTGTTCATTGGCTTTGCCATCAAGTTACCTGCATTTCCATTCCATACCTGGTTACCCGATGCTCACGTTGAAGCTCCCACGCCGATCTCGATGATCTTGGCCGGTGTTTTATTGAAAATGGGTGGCTACGGAATCATCCGCATCGCCTTCCCCCTTTGCCCTTATGGAGCACAAACGGCGGCATGGGCATTAGTGGCTATTGGTGCCTGGAGCATCATTTACGGAGCCTTTGCGGCTCTCGCACAAACCGATTTCAAACGCATGGTGGCTTACAGTTCTGTTTCCCACATGGGTTATGTGCTGATCGGTTTGGGAGTCTGGAGTATCAATGACACCACGGGAGCGGGAGTCAATTTGCAATACTGGCAAATGGGACTCAACGGGGCGATGTTCCAAATGATTGCTCACGGAATTTCCTCTGCCGGGATGTTCTTCATGGTGGGTGTGATCTACGACCGCGTCCATCATCGTGACCTCAATAAGTTCGGTGGCTTGATGGGCAAGATGCCGCTCTACGGCGGACTTTCTATCGGTCTGTTCTTCGCCGGTCTGGGACTGCCCGGATTGTGTGGATTCATTGGTGAGGTGTTTGTGGTCTTGTCTTCGTGGCAATATTCCAAGTTCCTCGCGATCGTGGCCGCCTCGGGTGTGATCCTCACTGCGGGATACATTCTGTGGGCCATTCAACGCGTTTATCTCGGGGCCGAATACAAAGGTCCGCATGCAGATGAAATCACACCGATCAACGGACGGGAAACCGCCATTGCCACGATCCTGCTCGCCTTGGCGATCTGGTTCGGGATTTATCCGGCCGTCCTGCTCGACGTGATGGATGGTTCCATTGCCGAACTTGTCCAGGCGATGGATGAAGGATACCAGCGCGTCGTGGATGTCACGGCCGTAAGTTTGAAGCAATAAGAATAAGACATCCGCTCTGCGGTTAATTTTTCAATCGAATAGTCATCATGAACTTCGAACAAATTCTCAATCTGTTCATTCAGGACACAACGCAGACCTCGGTCGGACTGATCCGTCCCGAACTGATTTTGTGTGGGACAATTTTGTCCTTACTGCTTGTGCGTCTATTTTCCATCGACCGTTGGATCACCCCAAGCTGGGTGGCGTTGGTCGGTGCATTTGTGGCGTTCGGCTTTGCGGCCACTGATTTTCTCGCTCTGAAAGAGTCGGGGGGCGAAGTGGTTCAGGAGTTGTTTACCGGCTTGCTGGTTTTCGACCGCTTTACCGCGTTTTTTCGTATCTTCCTGATGCTGTTTCTCGTGCTGGTGGTCACATTGACTATTCTCAGCGGTCTTCCCGACAACGAAGATGGCCCCGATTTTTATACGCTGATGTTCGGTGCGACCATCGGTATGATGGTGATGGCTTCCTCGAATCATTTGCTGATACTGTTTCTCGGGGTCGAGATGACTTCGGTCCCCAGTTATGTGATGGTCGGGTTCCTCAAAGGGCGTCGGGTTTCCAGTGAAGCGGCTTTCAAGTATGTCGTCTATGGTGCCGGTGCTGCCGGAGTGATGTTGTATGGCATCAGTCTGCTTTGCGGGTTGCTGGGAACGGGCAACATGTCCTTGATGGCTGAGCGTCTGGAACTGCTCACTTCCTCGGGTGATTCCATCGTTTCAGGAACCGCGATTGCCGTCATGATTCTGATGGTGATGGTTGGGCTGGCGTTCAAATTGTCGATCTTCCCGTTCCATTTCTGGTGTCCTGATGCGTTTGAAGGGGCGACTGCGGAAGTGGCTGGATTTTTGTCGGTGGCCTCTAAAGCGGGTGCCTTTGCACTACTCGTCCGATTTGCCTTAGCGTTCAGTTCGGGTGATGCTGGTGCGTTACAGCCGACCTTCCTCTATATCGGGTTGGGAGTGGGCGTCATCGCCGCGTTATCAGCCACGTATGGAAATCTTGCTGCGTATTCTCAAACAAACGTCAAACGTCTGTTGGCCTATTCGACAATCGCACATGCCGGTTACATGTTAATGGGTGTCTCGGCTGTCATTGTACTAATGAATGCCCCGGCTGATCAAATGTCCGAAGCGGCAGCGAATGCCACACGAGCCCTTGAAGGCCTGTTGTATTATCTGGCCGTTTACATGTTCATGAATCTGGGTGCCTTTGCCGTGGTTGCCTTTATCCGTAATTCAATATTCAGCGAAGAAATCGACGACTATGCTGGCCTGGTCAGTGTGACACCGATCTTGTGCGTCTGCATGTTGATTTGCATGTTCTCGCTGATTGGTATGCCTCCCTTTGGTGGCTTTGTGGGCAAGTTCATGATTTTTGCTTCACTGTTTGAAGCCGGTAGTGTTCACTGGGTGATGTGGTTGGTCTTGGTTGCGGGTGGCGTGAATACGGTCTTTAGCTTGTTCTACTACTTGCGAGTTCTCAAGGTGATGTTCCTCGATCCCCGTCCTGCTGATGCTCCCGATGTCGATGTTCGCTGGGGCAGTTTGCCCGGTTTCTACACAATTTTGGTGACGGTCCCTGTGGTGATTCTTGGTGTTTTCGTTCAAGGTCTCAGTTCAACCGCACAAAATGTGGCATCGGTCCTCTTTCCATAGTATCCTTGTCCGATAGTGACAGATCGTTCTTCGTACATTTCATTCAGCGGGTCAGCCAATATTATGAGTCAGGATCGCTTGAATCACGTTTTTGCAGCGTTGAATTGTAGTCTGTTGCAGTATGTGGGTGAGAACTCTCCCTGGACTTCCAGCGCTGACGAAGCGGTTGCCGAGCAGCTTGAAATGGTTGTGAAGCTGCAAACTCTTCACATTCAGCGGTTGGCCGACTTTCTCGTGAATCGCTACGGCTATGTGCCTCATGCCAACTACACGGCTGAGTTTACCGACCTGCAATATTTATCGCTTACTTATCTCATTAGCCGACTCGTCACCGATCAGCAAACCGTTTTAGAGACTCTTGAAGCAGATCGAAAAGCCATTACCAACGACGCGGGTGCTTCTGATATGCTTTCACAACTTGAAGTCGGCGTCGCGAAAACCGTTCAAACTTTGAAAGAACTCGATGGTCGTTTGAATCAACCGGCAAACGCTCCGGTAGCAAGCTGATTTAATCCTCGGTCTCGGTAGGACAATTTATGAAATCGTTGCCACGATGGTTGTTTGTCTTTCTGTTGATTCTTTTTGTTGCACCAACTCTCTCAGCTCAACGGCCACCGCGTCCTGGATCTCAGGTTCCTCAATCGTATCAATCAGCGAATGATGCGGCTCAAAAGTTGGATTATCTGCTTTATTTACCTGATGGGTACGGCAAGAGCAAAACCCAATGGCCTCTGGTCATTTTTCTGCACGGTTCTGGAGAGCGCGGCTATGATTTGGCACAAGTCAAAAAGCATGGTCCACCCAAAGTGGTTGAAACGGAAGGTTTCCCGTTCATTCTGGTTTCCCCACAATGTCCCTCCGATGTGCGTTGGCGCGAAAAGCCGGTCTTTCCGGCACTTCAAGCTTTACTGCGAGAAATCAAACAGCGTTATTCGGTTGATGCTGACCGCATCTATTTGACGGGACTCAGTATGGGGGCTCAAGGGACGTGGTTCTGGGCATCAGAAGATCCCATCCGATTTGCCGCAATTTTGCCAGTTTGCGGGAAGTGTGAGCCGGAGTGGGGCAAGAAAGTGGCCCACTTACCGACTTGGGTCTTTCATGGTGCCAAGGACAACGTGGTACCACTCTCTCAATCGGAAGCGATTATAGCCGAGATGGAAGCCGCAGGTGGCAAACCTAAGTTGACGGTCTACCCCGACGCTCAGCACGATTCGTGGACAGAAACGTATCAAAATCTCGTCATGTACGACTGGCTCTTGAATCACACACGGGATGATCATCTCGATCTCAAATCGGCAACACAGGCAGAACCGCTTTCAGCACCGAAGCCGACGGTTAATCGTCAGTGAAAAATAGGCGATAGTAGGATAGTAGTAAACTCAAACAGATGTTCGTAATAGGAGGGTTTGTGATGAACGCCGATTATTTACGAGAGTTTATGGGCTGGTGCTTGCTCATCAATGTTGGTCTGATTGGCTTTTCGACTCTCTCACTTGTGTTGATGGCAGATACGATGATCAAAATTCATCAGCGTCTGTTTGGGCTCGACCCTGATGTTTTGAAGCAGTCGTATTTCAATTATCTGGCGAATTTTAAGCTGCTGGTGATTGTCTTCAATCTGGTGCCGTATCTGGCTCTTAAGATGATGGGTGTGTGAACATTCATTCGTCCCGAGAGTTCGTGCAATTGAACTTTGCAGGAGATTTTACATTGGAACTTCATCAAACAGCCGAGACGATGTCGCTCGCTCGGAAGGCAACTCTTGTTTTCATGATCTGCCTGTTGACTCCGGACTGTCGCGCAGAGGACTCCCACGCTCCTATTCCCATAGCACACCGAGGGTTGCTCCGCCATGCTCCGGAAAACACACTGCCTGCGTTTTCCACATGTCTGGATCTGGGCATGGGCTTCGAACTGGATATTCGCACGACGAAAGATGGTCATCTGGTCGTAATTCACGATGAAACTATAGAACGCACTACAAGCAGTAAGAGTCGATTCATTCAGGACATGACCTTATTCGAAGTTCAGCAGCTCGATGCTGGAGGTTGGTTCGACCCTGCGTTTACAGGTGTTCGCATTCCGACGCTGGAAGAAACCCTCGCCCTGATCAAGAAACGAAGGCGTTCACCAACAATCATCGCTCTGAATGTAAAACAACTGACATCAGACGGTGAATCTCGGCTTGTCGAACTAGTCGACAAATATGGGTTGTTTGAAGAGTCATTTGCTTTCGATCAAGACATTGAAACGAGCAAACGGCTGCAAGCGATCGATGCGCGGTTTCGCATCGGACAAAATGTGAATCGAGATCAGTTTCCGCACTTGTTGGATGACAAATCGCTGAATGTCTTCTTGTTGACTTTTGTGCCGACTCCCGAAGAAGTCGCGGTCCTCCACAAACGGCAAAAACAGGTCTTGCTGAACTACGCTGGAAATCACGAATCACGACGTAACCCGGCAGTGTGGAAACAAGTTCAAGAGGCGAAACTCGATGGCATCCTGACCGACTTTCCTCTGGAGTTTCGAGCCGTCTTGCGAGGTCGAGCGGATTCGATAGATTGAGACGGGTTCTAAGATCTCGTATGTTCGCTACAGAAATATCTCGACTTCATGCAAGGTTTGTGCTGATGTGACGAGTGAGCAGAAGATCAATTGTGGCATTGAGCCAAGGTGGCAGAATTGAGCCTAAGCAGCTGGTTGTAAAGCCTTCCCCCCTCCTCAGAAGTCGTGATGTCTTCGCGTCGTTCGTTTCTGGTAGACTCTGCGACCAGTCTGGCTGGCCTTTCTGGGAAGTATGATTGCCTCGCGTCGCAAGACAAGAAGCATCCGTTTCTCAGCAATGCAATGACGCTCGAAGATGCTTCGATCAACACACGTCTCCAGAACTCTGGATGAGACAGCAGTATCGGGCGTTTTCGTTATTGCCCTCCTCGAAGACAACCAGCAGCCTTCGACCTCAATTTCGAGCCAGAAGCCGTTCGTGCACGATACGGCAACAGAATCAAGGCGTCACCATGCGGAAGTTACGCACGGCCAGCTCTCCGTGGGCGAAGGTGAGCATGGCCATGTTTTTGTCGCGGGCGAGTGCTGCGTGAGCAATCGTTGCGTGGAAGTCGCCGATGGTCAGTTCGCCCGTGTTTCCTTTGACGATCAACTTGACTTTAACCCATTTGTTGTTGACCGCGGGCAAATCGGGCATCCCTTTGGGTTTGATGGTGTCCCCTTTATTCTTTTTGGAGGATTGAGTGGCCCACGCAATCACTCGGGTGGGGACTTTTGAGGTTCCTGCGGGAGCATCAGGCGTTTCATCGGCAAGAGTCACCCGAAAGATATGCCCTTCGCCATTGAGTGTGAAGACCACACGCTGACAATCGCTGGTTTTCATATCAAACTCGATGGTTCCTTCTTTGAATTCTCGTGGCCATTTTAGAATCGGGCCGTGGTTGGAATATTTTTTGTAAAGCTCAGGATCCGCCACGCAACTGGCCGTATTGTTTTCAAACTTCCAGTCTCCTCGTTCGGCAAGACGTCCTTCAATTTTGGCTTTTGAGAAATTGTCGACGACCTCCGCCGCCGATGACGGAGTTGTTACGGAACAGATCAGTGTCAGGAGGGAGAATGCGAGTGGAATAGATCGAGAAATCAAATTGAGAGGCCTTAAATTAAGAGAATTGGAAGTTACGATGATTGTGCTGGTGTTGTTATTTCTTGAGAACCACACGTGTGTACGGAGAAGACAGATATGTGGAGTACTCCTGGTCCTGATATCGAATTTTCTTGCGATGATTGGTGAAGAAATCGATGCGAGTCGCCTCGGGATCGAGCGGCACTGTGACCTGCCAGACTCCCTGTTTTTGATCGTACTGCATCTCGGCCCAATTCTCCTCGGGGATATCGACTTTGAGATAATCGGGAGACCCATCGAGGGCACGGTTATTGATCCACCAGATGCGTCCACTTTCTTCACCCGAATCGGGAGCGAAACGTACGCTGATATTAAGGGAATCACCTTCAACTTGATGTTTGACAGTTGGCGATGTGAGCAAAGGTTCGACATCCGCGAAGAAGTGCTCCAGCAGAAAGGCGTCACGATTTCGTTGATCGTTTTCAGCAGCAGGGTGTTGGGACTTTTTCCCATGTCCGCTATTGGCTCTCAAATAGATCGGTATGGTGGGATGATGCTCACCTCCCCAAGATAGGTCGTAGGCCACGAAATCGTGAGTCCCCGGATGAAACAGCATGTCCACCTCGCGTTCCCGCAGGGACTCGATGTTTCGAGTGATGAACACATCGTCTGAGATCTGGCGTGCCAACTTCTGCAAGTCCTCCCAACTGCGGCCTGCTTCCAATGCGAGATGATTATAAATGGGGCCGTAATGTCCTCCCAGAAACGGATGTCGGAACTCTCCATGTTCCGCTTTGAGTTCCTCCCATGCTTTGGTATCACACATACGAAGAGGCGAGTCCCAGATCGGGGAAACGCTGGCATGAACGGCTGTCATTCGGTCGTCGTGAATGATGGCCATGGAAGGAGTCGCTCCATTCTTGGAACCTCCCGACATGGCGACTTTGCCGACTCCAAAATGATCTTTCTCCGAGTAAGCGGCTGTGATGGCCCGCATCATGGTGGCCGGCCAGGCCCAATATTGAACCTTATCGTGGGCGTTGAGGGATCGATAAAACCGGTCGTTAGATTTTGTCCCTAGTTCTCGGAGTCCCATTGCACGTGGTTCCTGCACAACTGTTTGAACCAATCCGACTCCGCCGGAGAGCAGCAGTTGTTCGAGTGCAAAGATCTTGGCATCTTCTTGAAGTCGTTCGGGAGTGTTCCCTCCGGTCAACAGGAATCCGTTCGCCTTCCCATCCGCCGGAACAACCAGAGATACCGCAACTCGATAAGGTTGGCCCGGCCACATCTCACCCACCAAGATCGTCATTTGTTTCTGGCGTGTCGGAAAGCGTCCCTCGACGAGATGCCAATCCTGAATTACCTTCACATCGAGAGTCGAGGCATCGCGAATCGCGTCCATGTCGAACAGCTCGCTGCGCGGACTCTCTGCCATGACAGAATTACTGCCAAGAAACAAAACCAAACCGACCAATACATATTTAAGCATAACCGAGCATCTCCCATTCTGTGAACGTGGCGGCTTGACCTGCTGGATTGCCGTCAGAATCTGTGAGGTTCCAGACGATGGCTTGGTCGATCTGAAATCGCTGGCCGGTGGCCGAAATGCGTATTCCTTGATAGTCGTCGATGAATCCATTCTCCGTCACTCGACGAAGAAGTTCGGATCGCTCATCGCGATGGACGGGTTCTGCTGTTTTACGAGAGGGCATTTGTAACAGCGTCTTCAAATCGGCTTCCCAGAGAAGGAGTGCGGCATGATTGCCGTAATTGAGAATCGGATCATCGGCCGTATTATGAGAGACAACCACGAACGGGGCATCAAATAATCGCTGTGATTGTTCTGCTTTCGAGCCGTCACGGTCGATCAGTTCTCGTCCCAGCAATTCTGCGTATGAGTTGAGAATAATCTGAGTCTGCTCGATCCACTCTGGTTGTTGGCATGGAGTATTCGTCATGATGTTTTCGTTTGATATTCCACAAATTCGAGCCAGTTTCCTTCGGGATCCTGAAAGTAAACAACTCCCACTGTTTGTCCATCGTCGTCGGTGTTGAATTTTGGTTCTGTGAGAAAATGGATCCCTTTGGCCGATAACACCAAATACCGTTGTTGCAAATTATCGACTTGAAAACAGACATGCATGCTGCCTCTCTCGTGTCGGTCGGCTCCTGCTTCGGGAGACTCCGGCTCGAAGTATTTCACGAGTTCAAGTTGATGGCCGTCTTGAGTTTCAGAATCTTCGAAGCCGAGGAAGACGAGTTTTCGGCGGGCGTTGGGAAAACCGGTATGATCACCCGATACGGGAGCCATCGAATCGATCTCTTTGTGGAGACGTAATCCGAGAACGTCGATATAGAAATCCCGCATCACGGCAAGATCTCGCACGACGAGTCCGGTGTGGAGAAAGTTCATGTTGATGATCTTAGAAAAGATGAGTGTGTTAAGGGTATGATCATTTGGGGAGGTCTCTGTCTGTTGAGCTATTCAATTTCAACCTGATAACTGCCGCTGTTGTTGTCGAGTGAATTCCAGGCATCGTTGATGCGCAGGAACAGAGTTCCCGAACTCGTCGCTGTCCAAGTTTTCACATTTCCGATATCAATCACTTGTGGGCTGGTGTCAATTGCAGGATCAACGACGATTCCCACCAAACGACCAATGGGTTTACCCTCGAAGTATTCGAGTGTGATGCCGTTCGGTTGAGAAACCCACGGTTTGGGATCCGTTGCTAAAGTGACCTCGCCTGTCGCAGTGAAGTGATATGTCTCTCCTTGTGTGATCGACCAGCCCGTAGATTGCCAACCTTTCTCGGCAGTAATCTTGACCGTTGACTCATTGCCATTGGGGGCAAACTCGATCGCAGCTCGGGGCAGGTCAAATCCTTCTATGATCGACGTGACAAACAGCAGCCATTCGGTATTGAGTTGATTCAGGTCTTCGATGAACAGGCGGTCGAACTCATCGGAAAAGGCACCGCTGCGCCAATGATCCCGCAAGCTGCGAAATCGTTCCTGATAGCGAGGGTTCGCATCGAGGAGATAGCAGAGCGCCCACGACCACGCATAATCGCGGACTTCGTTGACGGGATCGATGCGTTGGATTTCGCGAATTTGCGCAATCGTTTTGAGTCGTCCGGCAGTGACCTCTTCCTGAATCGTCTTGATACGACCCCAACCGGCGTATAGTTCTTTGTCTTCAGGCAGTACACGAAATTCGATGCTGTTATCGGGATTGAGACGATGCGTTCCCAGCAATTCGGCCATCCCTTCCAGATACCACTTGGGCAAACTTGTGTCGGGCATGATCGTCATGAAGCAGTGCGTGGCTTCGTGGAACAGCAGGTGTCGACGATAATAATCTGTCTGTTGGTCGAGCATCCAGAACTGAGTCTGTTTGTGTCCCCCCGTCCGCATACTGAGATATTCGCGCGGCACGAGCCCCAATTCGGCAAGTGCTCCCATGTCTCGCATCAGATAACCGGTCATGCGAAAATCGGCCCCATCCCGCGCTGCGGGCAGGGGGCCAAAATATTCGATCCAGGCGTCGTATTCCTGATCGGTGAGTGTCACCAGACGTTGGGCAGTTTCCGGTTCAATGTCTGTGAACAGGACCAGATGTTTGGATTGATACCGCCGATACCCAATTTTGGCGAGTGTTTCTGGAGAATGGCTCGGCTCGGCAGTGCTTGGGCGGAAGATCTTCTGGACGGGAGCAGGTTCTTGGTCGGTGACGGGGAATTGTTCCTGAAACTGCTTTTGATCAAGTGTGAATTCTCCGACCGCCTCATCGTTGATCGAGTCGTTTATCGAGGGTGGGGGAGTCGTTTTTGCCTGGGTGACAGGTGGCGACTCTTCTCTTCCGCAGCCAATGAACACACTAACGCAGAGAGTGAGTCCAAACAATGTTCGCGTGATTGTGGAGGATTCATGTTGTAAGTGTCGAAATTTCATGATGATACGATTGTGTTTTGTTGAGCCGCCTCAAACAATGGCAGATTCCCGAGAGTCACGACATTGACGGGAAAAAAACGAAATTGAGGATACTGCCATGACGACTCCCGATTATCACATCTCAGAGACTTCCGAACTGCTTTCTCCGTCGCTCATTGTCTTCCGCGAGCAGTTGGAACGCAATTTGGAAGGGATGATTGCCATCGCCGGTTCTGTTGACCGGCTACGTCCTCACTGCAAAACCCATAAAATGGCAGAAGTAACGAAGATCGAACTTGCTCGCGGCATCACCAAACATAAGGCGGCGACTTTTGCCGAAGCCGAGATGCTGGCTGATGTCGGCGTCAAAGACATTCTGCTAGCGTATAGCTTAGTCGGACCGAATCTTAAGCGGGCGGTCGCTTTCCGCAAAAAATATCCTGATGTGTTGTTCATCGTGACGGCAGATGACTTCGACAACATTCAAAGCCTTTCTGACACGATGGTTGCTGCGGATTGCGATATCCATGTTCTGCTCGATGTCGATTGCGGACAACATCGCACCGGGCTTGTCTCCAGCGAACAGGCCATGGATGTCTACCAGACGATTGGTGATCTACCGGCGCTCATCACAGCCGGCTTTCATGTGTACGATGGTCATCAGCATCAAGTGGCTTTTGAGGATCGAAAAGCGGCTGTTCGCGAAGAGTTCGAAAAAGTTCTCAAGATGAGAGACGACTTACAATCAAAGTCATTATCAGCCAAAACGATGATAGTCCCGAGGCTGGTGTGTGGTGGAACCGGGTCGTTTCCCGTGTATGCCGAATACGATGATCCGACGATTGAACTCTCTCCGGGAACCTGTGTCTTCGGTGATGCCAGTTATGGCAGTAATTTTCCCGATCTGAAATTTCCGGCAGCAGCGGTCTTATTGACCCGTGTGATCAGTAAACCTCAAGGCAATCGGATCACACTCGACCTGGGATATAAAGCAGTGGCATCCGATCCACCGGCTGGCAAACGAGTCGTCTTCCCGAAACTTCCAGACGCCGAGCAAGTTTTGCAGAACGAAGAACACTTAGTCCTCGAAACCGACAAAGCCGGCGATTACAAAGTGGGTGACGAATTGATTGGCATCCCCTGGCATGTCTGCCCCACATCGGCACTTCATGCCTCTGCGTATGTGGTCGAAGATGGGCGAGTGACGGGCGAGTGGGAAGTGACTTCCCGAAATCGAAAAATTACCATTTGAAATTGACGAATTGATGAATCCATGACGACTGAACGACATACAACAGGTCTTCCCGAACTCGACAAGATGCTTGGTGGTGGGCTCATTCCCGGCGCGATGACCGTCGTGTTGGGGGCCACCGGTATTGGTAAGACTCAACTCGGTTTGCAATTTGCGCACGCCGGACAACAACAAGAGGGTGAGACGGGGATCCTTTTTGATCTCACTTCCCGCGGCGATGCCCAGAATCATGCCAATTACGCCAAACGGATGTTTGATTGGGATCTTCGACTTCGCAAATCGGATGCAAAACCGAATCTGGAACACTTATGGGATCCTGAAGTCCGTGATGATTACTTGCACATTTTTGAGCGGACCGGTCGCAAGGTGACTCTTGAAGATCTCGACCGGGATGAATGGCAGGAGTGGCGCGTTGAATTTATGAAGAAAATCGATCAGGCGATTGCTTTTTTCTACAGCAATTTCGCACACGGCGTGAGACGTTGTGTCATCGATGGTGTGGAGCCGGTTGAAAAGGCGAGTGATTCGTTTCAGTTTCATGTCTTTGAATACGTCTATCATCAGATCCTCCGTAAAGAGCACGACTGGGTGGCCCGTGATTTATTTCGGTCTCACTTTCGTGAAAACCAGACCGAGATCGAGAAACATGAATACGACGAAAAAGGAATCAGTTGTCTGTTAATGCTGACATCTCACGAAACCATGTTTGATGATCTTTTGTCTCGACCCATCGAAACAGGGGATGTCCTTTCGAATGCCAATACGGTCATCGTGATGGGGAAAATTCGCGACGGCATGAAGATGAAACGGGGCTTACATGTCGCCAAGCATCGAGGGTCAGCGTGTGATGATTCGATCGTGGAATATACGATCAATGATGGTGGTCTGGTAATCGGTGGATAAGTGGCAGGAACGTCTTGCTCATTGAATTCCCGAAGATCAGAATCAGTGAGAACTCGCAGCATTCGTAAGTGAGGGATCTGAGATGGGAAAAAAAAAGAAAAAGGCCGCTCCACCCGAGACGGGCATGGATCGTCTTAAAAAGATCTCCCTTTGGCAGTGGGGAGCGATTGTCATCTTCTCAACGATGTTTTCCAGCGTGATGATGCAGTTCATGGCTGTCGAAGCCAGTTCTGCGTCCGAGCGACAAGCTCAGGCGATAGGGCGTTTGGTCGCCTGTTTGCTCGGTGTTTTTGTTGGCTCCGCGATGATCATTGTTCATCTGGTCCGTTCAAACAAGAAATGACTGGTCTGAGCTGTGTCGGATATCAGCGTCGGTTTCCGACACGGTGTTCAGGGCGTAATAGCAACTCGGCAGGGTTGTCGGTTTGCATGCGGGTCAGCAGCCGCAGCATGTAGATAGACATGGCAATATTGCCCAAGGCACAGATCAGGATCAGCCAGACGATACGCGAAAGTGATGTGCTTTCTTTGTAGTACACCCAGGCATAAAAGGTGAAGAAGCCAAAATAGGCATCGGCGAGAGTCGCACGAAACCACCACATCGGCCATAGCTTTCCGCCTTGGGCGAAAATTCCTTCCTGCATAAACGCGCGTGTGGTGACGGCGATCATGCCGAGCAGGATCAGACTGAACAATAAAATAAGTGTTTTTCGCACGAGGGACTCCGCCAATGAAGTTTCGAGACATTATAGCGGGGAAAGCAAGCGATCGGTTCCGATGCCGATAAGGTTCAATAATCGTCCCAGCCGGCTTCTTTGCGGGCGGCTTGGCCTTCGCGGATTTTCATGCCTTCATGCTTAGCGAATTCCCACTCGGGCCAGATCGGAGACTCTTCGCGGACATCCAGATAGATCGCCTGCATCTGCTGTTTCAATTCGGCATACTTATCAGGCTCCGACTCTTTCAGGTCGGTCGTTTCGGCGATGTCTTTGCGCAGATTGTATAACTCGAAGGTGTCGAGTTCGGCTTTTTTCATTTGCAGCTCATCTTCGAGGATGATTCCTCCTCCACGACTCCACTCGGGGCCGGTGAGTGTTGCGACCAGTTTCCAGTCTCCAGATCGTAGAGCGACCTTCCATTTGGTGTTGGCACGATTGAATTGCCAATACAGCGGTTGCTGTCGTTGGATTGACTGTCCCGCTAATGCCGGTAAGAAACTGGTGCCGTCGAGAGTGCGATCCTGCGGGACGGGAATTCTGGCAACTTCACACAGGGTCGGCAGGACATCGACTCCCGAAATGGGTTCGTGTGAAACTGTTTCCGGTTTGACTTTGCCCGGCCATTGAACGATTCCCGGCACACGGATGCCTCCTTCGTGGACGGTTCCTTTTTTATCTCGCAAGGGGCCGGCCGAGCCATGCGGGTGTAAGGACGTAATCGCCGGTCCGTTATCGCTGGTGAAGAAAATCAGAGTATTTTTGCGGAGCTTTTGTTCTTCGAGCGACGCAAGCAACTTTCCGAATGCTTCGTCCATCTGCGTGATGTTGGCATGATGGCGCGTGTATCGTGGATCGTCAGAAGGGTAGAGGTCACGATACTTTTTCGCCGAAGCGATTGGCTCGTGTGGTTCGTGATAGTTGCAGTAAATGAAGAACGGTTTGGATTTGTCGCGGATATCATTAAGCCAATGGATGGCTTCATCGGTCACAATATGACTGGCATAGTTTTGAATGGCTCCCACCGGTTGACCGTTCCGAACGAAGTTCCAAGGGAAGCGATGATCGGGGAGGCAATTGTTTTGTGTGGCAAACCAGTGATCAAATCCGTGGTCGTCGGGTTGTGGTTGTCCTTTGAGGTTGAAGCGTCCGTTGAGATGCCATTTTCCGACCTGACAGGTTGCGTAACCAGAATCCTGCAACAGCGAGGCGATGGTGATCTCCCACGTCGAGACGTGCATTGGTGAAAACATGGGGATCCAGTTATGGACGCCGACCCGATACGGTGTCCGACCGGTCATCAATCCGGTCCGAGCAGGCGAGCAATTGGGAGACGCCGAGTAACAATCGGTGAATTTCAATCCCTCTGCCGCGAACTTGTCGATGTGGGGAGTTTGAAGTTCTTTGTTGCCATAACAGCGCAGATCGCCGTACCCGAGATCATCACAGAGGACGACAATAATGTTTGGTCTCTCGTCGGCAGAAACGAGTGACTTGGGAAAGGGTAATAAACTCAGGAGCGCGAAGAGGATCCAAAAATGTTTCATGAGATGTTCCTGAGTGGGAGTGATTGATGAACTTATTCGGGCAGTTCTTGGCCGCGGGTTTCGCGAGCGAAGAGAACAACAATTGCCCCAACCAGATACAACCAGGCAAGGTACGAGGCTTTGTCGCCTGGTGCCAATGCGAGTGCTCCGATTCCGAAGAATGCCACACCTTGCAGAATTCGGCCACCATTAAAGCAGAAGCCGGCACCAGTCCCTCGAAGTCGAGTCGGGTAGAGTTCGGGGAAATAGACCGCATAGCCGGCGTGCATACCGAGCGTGAAGAAGCCGAAGATGGGTAGGAAGAGACCCAGAACCCACGCAGACGCTTCATTGGGAATGAGGAATTTGAACATTAAGATCGCACAGGCAAATCCGAGGAGGTGATACATCATAAAGGCCCCTTTGCGTCCTAGGCGATTGGAGAACCAGCCAAACAAGACAAGCCCGAGTCCTCCGCCGAGGGTGTTGAGAACCATGCTCAACATCTCGTCTCCTTTGACATTATGTTTTTTGAAGGCAGCACTTCTGACGGAAAAATATTCTTTGCGGAGTTCGATGATTTGATCGGTCCATTCTGCTTCAGTCAGTTCTCCATCTGCCTTTGCTTTGTCGAGGTCTTTGGTGGATGGTGGTGAGAGAGGAACATCTTCGGCAATCATGGCTTCTTTTTGAGCCAACGAAAGCAACGCATTTTTACCATAGATATGACAACCCCAAAAAGTGGTGAGACCAATCGAGGCTAACGAGACACCAACTAAGGTGTTGCGTAAGTTGACGGGAGCAAACAGGTCTGAGAATTTCCCGGTGGCCTGGGTTTTGTCCGCGGCTGCACGTTCGCGGGCTTTTTGCCATTGCTCAGGTTCTTTCATTTTCCAGCGAATCCACAAGGTCAAGAGTGCTGGAAGTACGCCGATGGCAAACCCATATCGCCAACCGAAATTGGGATTATTAATGATAAATACGCCCGCAGCGGCTGCTAACAAAGTTCCGAAGACAGAAGACGCATGAAAAATCGAACTGGTGATCGGACGGACTCTAAGAGGCATGACTTCAGCCACCATCGCAGAAGCCACAGCCCATTCGCCTCCCACTCCCATCGCGACGAAGAAACGCAGGATCATTAATTGTTCGGGAGTCTGTACGAACGCTTGAAAAAGCGTAAACAATGAATAGAACAGAATCGTGATGATCATTGTTTTGGAACGACCGATGCGGTCACTCACAACTCCGAAAATCATCCCCCCGATGGCGCCGCCGAAGGCGAACGCGGCGAACGCCCAGTCGTTCCATTTGGCGACGCTGGGATGTTCCGGTTCGACATTGAGTAAGTCGGGAATCGTATCCCGCATGCTGGCAACAAAGATCTGTCCTTCGAAGACATCGAAGATCCAGCCAAGCGAAGCAATGATAAGTACCAGCCATTGGTATTGAGTGATGCCCGAGTACCATTTATGGTCGCTGGCTGTGTTTTTGGAGTCGCTCATCAAGGATCTCTTTCAGTATAAGCCGATATGTGTGAGGACTGAGAAATACGGAAAATCCCCATCAAAAGCAAGCATTTGCTACGGGGATTTTGCGGAAAGAGAAGAGACTGGTCACTACGCAGCAAAAAGCCCGAATGAGTGATCACTCATCCGGGCTCTAAATCTCGTTCATGCTGCAAACTGGGCCTAGTGGCCGCAGGTGCTGCAGTGTCCGCAATTGGTTGCACAAGGCGACGAGACACAGACCTTTTTGGTACGAGTCTCGGCGACCATTTTACAAACTTTGACTTCAACCTGTTTTTCGACGGTGTGAGGAACCATCACGGTGCAGGTTTCTGTGACATCCTGAGCGACACAGTCGTAAACACAAACTTCGTATTCGACGGTTTCGGTGTGAGGAATGGCAACACAGTATTCGACGGTGCGAGTTGCTTGTGAGGTTTCGTAATCGGTGACGCAGCAAGTGCGTTCACGTTCTTCACAAACCCATTCACAAACTTCGTACTGACACTCAACTTGGCTTTCTTCGTAGTGGCAGACTTTGACGGTCTTCTTGTGCATTTCAGGCTTACAGACAGTGACCTGGTACTCACAAGGTTCTTCGTAAGTTTCGTAGCTGCATTCCTGCACAGTTTTCTTGTGCATTTCCGGTTTGCAGACAGTCACTTGGTAGTCATAAGACTCTGTGTGACATTTCTGCTGATAAGCGGTGTACTCTTTTTCTTTGGTGACGATTTTCGGCACCCAAACTTTGTAGACCTTCGCACAGACGGGAGCACAGGTATTGCATCCACCACAGCTTGAGCCACATTGCGAACCGCAGGGATCGCAACCAGTGCTGCATGGTTTCGCAGCGACTTGACGTTCTTCCCAATGACCTTCATCGACACAAACGGTGCAGGTCTTGGTGACCGGTACGCATTCAGTGACAACTCGCGTGCCGGTGCGTGTTTCGGTGTGAGGAACCATCACGCAGTATTCGACTTCACGTTCGGTGGTGACTGGTTTACACATGACACGAGTTCCCTTGCGAGTTTCGGTATGTGGAACTATGACACAGTATTCAACTTCTTTCTCGGTCCAGACTGGTGTACAGACCGTTTTGGTCCTTGTGACAGTCTTGGTGTGAGGCACGGCGACCGAGTACTTCTGAGTCACTTCGCGAGTCACGGGAGTACAAACTGTGTAAGTTTCATCTCGAGTCCGTGTTTCTGTGGTGTAAGTCGTACACTCGCGAGTTTTCTTCTCCATACGTGGAACCATTTTGTGAACGGTTCGTGTGTAAGTCTTCTGTTCCGGTTTGTACTCGGTGCAGTGAACCGTTTTTGTGACAGTTTCCCAAGTAGGGACCATCACGGTACATTCCACTTCCTTGTAAACAGGCTCGCATCGAACCGGCGCACAGCAGACGGGAGCAGGCTCACAACACTGTGATTTCTTACAAAGTCCAAAGAGACCGGCAGATGCCTCTGTTCCGATCATGGCAGTCAGTGCCACGATCACAAAGCTCAGCTTTTTCATGTGATGTTCCTTCAAGATAGGTGATTGTAATCGAGGTGACGTTCTGTCATAAATCCGGTCAGAGGCGTGGGGGGCCAATGTCTGTATCCAGACTGAATTACCATGATAGCGTTCAACTTGAGTATTAAAATGAGATAACTGAATAAGATGGGGTGAGTAGGAAAAAGGGCGCAACTGTAACGATCGGATCGATTGATCGAGGCCGTCATACAGGCTTTTGCTTGCATCTGAGCGAGAGTAACCTGTATTTTAAGCCTCTTCTTCAAAGTGGCGCATCGGATCTACTTAACTCATTATGAACGTGGAAGATATGACTGATAAAACAGTGAAATTTGGACTGATTGGATTCGGGGCATGGGGAGGCTGTCATGCGAACGCCATCAATGTGACAGATGGGGCTGAGATTGTGGCCATTGCCGTCCGTTCCGAAGAATCACAATCCAAAGCTCGCGAAGCGTATCCCGACGCTCAGGTTTATGGCGATTACAAAGAACTGCTGGCGAATGACGAAATCGAGGCTGTCGATATTGTGGTGCCGAGTTTCTTGCACCATGAAGTCGCCAAAGCGGCTCTCGAAGCGGGTAAGCATTTGCTCCTCGAAAAACCGATGACGCTTAGTGTGGCTGACTGCCGGGAACTGGTTGAAATTGCTCAAAGCCAAAATGTGAATTTGGCGATTGGTCATGAACTTCGCTTATCGTCTCTTTGGGCTCGTGCCAAAGAAATGATTGATGAGGGCTTGATTGGAGATCCTCAATACGTTTTGGTCGAACTATCCCGCCGTCCCTATCGTCCTGGAGCCTCTGGCTGGCGGTTCGATCTGGATCGTGTCGGCAATTGGATTCTTGAGGAGCCGATTCACTTTTTCGACTTGGCTCGCTGGTATCTCTCCTTTGCGGGTGAGCCAGAATCAATTTACGCAAAAGCCAATTCTCGAGATCCCGAACATCCCGAGTTACAGGATAACTTCAGTGCCATCATGAATTGGTCAGGTGGCCAATATGCAGTCGTGACTCAAACACTCTCCGCGTTTGAGCATCATCAAACGGCAAAGATCACCGGGACAAAAGGTGCCATCTGGGCCAGTTGGAGTGGGGCCATGGATCGCACACGACATCCCACTTTCTTCCTGAAGGCATTTGATGGCGAAGAAGTCCGGGAACTTAAGCTGGAACGAAGTGCTGGAGAATTATTTGAGTTAGAGGATCAGATTGCCATGCTGGTGAATGCCATTCGCAATGGTGGACCAATTGCCTGTCCGGGTGAAGACGGCATGTGGTCTGTGGCGATGTGCTTGGCGGCTCAGAAATCAGTCGATGAAAATCGGGCAGTCAAGATGGACGAAGTGGTTTAAGCCGCATCTGATTGCGCGAGCTGATTAGTTTCGACACACGCCTGAAAGGCCGTCCAAACTCGTGCGACGTCGAGTTCCTGCATGCAGGCCATGTGTGCATCCCCCGTACAAGGACACTGTTTCTTGTAGCTGGCACGACACTCAACAGTCGTTGAGACCAATGAGTGTTGAGTTCCCGGTGGTCCCGAGCGGATGGAGTCCGTACAAAGAAACACGCCGACGACGGGAGTTCCCAAACCGGCGCCGAGATGCATCGGGCCGGAGTCGTTGGTCAACATTAAGTCTGTTCTCTGGAGAATGGCCGAGAGTTGCTTGAGAGTTGTTTGCCCGGCCAGATTGACCAGTGAAAGATCGGGGACCAGTTCTCGCAGTCGCAATTCCAAGGGATCGCAGAGTTCGCGCTCGTTGAGGCCACCAATGAGGCAGACACCCATCTGATATTTTTGGACGGCACGAGCGGCGACCTCTGCATATTTTTCGATGGGCCAGCGTTTTGTGATCCATTGAGCACCGGGAGAGATTGTCAAAACCGGTTGCTGCAGAGTGGACAGCGATTCGTCCGCCCACACTTGATCTTCTTGACTGATAAAAATCTGCGTTTCTTTGGTGCTCTCGGCATATCCCAGAAATTCAGCGAGTCGCCAATTGCGTGCGTGAGCCGGTACGTCTCGCGTTGTCTCGGGGATGGTGCCATTGACTGTTAAGTGAGACCCTTCACGGGCGGTTTCTAGGCCGATACGTGTCTTGGCACCGGTTGCCAGAGTCATGACTCCCGTTCGCAAGAGTCCTTGGAGGTCGATTACCAGGTCGAATCGATGAGACCGAAGCTGTTTCAGAAGTCCTCCCCAACTCGCCCAAGTCCCGCGACGGTCGAAGATCATCAACTTGTCGATTAGCGGATGGTCTTCGAGCAGATTGGCGAATCCTTTGTTGATCACCCAACTTATTTCCGCTTCGGGATAGCAATCTTTCAGGACGGAAAGCAAAGGGAGAGTTTGCACAATATCACCCAGGGCACTCGGCTTGATGATACAGATACGCCGAGGACTCAATGATTTCAACGATTCAGCCGAATTCCGGCTCATCAGTGCGGGCTCCATTCCTATTGTAGATTGATGGGCCAAATGATAGCGATGATTGCGAAATTGGAGAACCCCACATTTGGGGCGAAAGAGACTGAGAACAAACAACTTCGGTCATAAATGGGGTGACATTGGAACGGCTCACTGATAGTCTGGGGAGAGTTCAAAACCTTCGATTTGGAACCGAGTCTTATGCCACTGGAATTGACCCTCAGACAGGAAGTTTCGATCCCCTTGGAGGTCGATCCGATTCGCCTCGAGACAGTCCGCGAACTCAGTGTCGATCAAATCCAAAAGTTGACCATTTTTCATGGAAACAAGCAGCCCGAAGTGGGCGAGTTATTTGACGTGAAAGGGTCGGCTGCTGATAATGAGATGGTCTGGGTGGGGGATTGTGCCAAGGTCAAGTTGATTGGGACACATCTCTCCGAAGGGACAGTTCGTGTGGAAGGCAATGTGGGTATGCACGTCGGTGCCGAGATGACGGGTGGTCAGGTCATCATTAACGGTAACGCCGCCGATTGGGTGGGGGCTGAAATGCACGGCGGACGTATTCACGTCAAAGGAAATGCCGGCCATCTTGTGGGAGCCGTCTATCGAGGCGGTCGGCGCGGTATGACTGGTGGCGAAATTCTGATTGATGGCAATGCGGGGAACGAAATTGGACACACAATGCGACGCGGCTTGATCGCCATCAAAGGTGATGCGGGTGACGGAGTCGGTTTCAATATGATCGCCGGGACCATTCTGGTTTTTGGTTCGTCCGGGATTCGCCACGGCGCGGGAATGCGACGTGGGACCATCGGTTTGCTGGGAGGAGATTCAAAACCCGATATCTTACCTACCTTCAGACACGCAGGCAGAACTTCGCCACTGTTTATGAAGTTGTATTTTAAGCATTTGGCCGATGTCGGCTTTGATGTCTCGTCCGTGGCTTCTGAGTTTGAAAAGTATGCGGGAGATTTTTTGGAATTGGGAAAAGGCGAAATTCTCACCCCTCGATTCGCTGTCTAAAGTTTTCTTCCCGCTCGGCGGGATTGATGAGAATGATTTGTGATGTCTTCGTCTGCCAATATCGCCACCAGGCTTTCAGAGTTTGCACAACAGATTCCCGATAATCCGGCAGTCGTTCAGTGCCATTGCGGTAAAGATGGTCGGATGAATTACACTCAGATCACCATCGCTGAACTTGATCGGCAAAGTGACCAACTCGCGAAAGCTTTGCGAAAGCGTGGTTTGCAGTCGGGACAGAAAATTGTGCTGATGGTTCCGCCGGGGCTCAAGTTCTTTAGTCTGACTTTTGCATTATTCAAAGCCGGGGCGACGGTCGTTCTGATCGATCCCGGTATGGGGCGTACGCGCATCTTTGATTGTCTCGAAGAGATCAACCCCGACGGATTTATTGGAATTCCTTTGGTGCAGATTGTTCGCTGCCTGAATCGTAAGCGATTTCCGAATGCGTCCATGAATGTGACAGTAGGCCTCCGATGGCTCTGGGGAGGTTCGACGTTCGACCAACTTTTGAAAGTCGATACCTCAGACGTTCAATTGCCGGTCGTTTCGAGTTCCGATTCTGCGGCCATCATTTTTACGAGTGGTAGTACGGGGCCACCCAAGGGAGTTCTGTACGAGCATGGCATGTTCAATTCGCAGGTTGAACAACTCCAGGAGTTCTTTCAGGTCGAACCAGGAGAAGTCGACTTGGCGGCATTTCCCTTATTTGCTTTGTTCGACGCCGGCATGGGGGTGACTTCGGTGATTCCCGATATGAATCCCACCCGGCCGGCAGATGTCGACCCCGAAAACATTCTCGACCCGATTCGCGATTTTCAAATCACACAAGCGTTTGGTTCTCCTGCGCTCTGGAATCGGGTGGGGAAATATTGCGTGGAAAAGTCCATCACGATTCCGCATCTCAAACGAATTTGCAGTGCCGGGGCGCCTTTGCCGTTACCCATTCTAAACCGGATGCACTCCGTTCTGGAGGAACCTGCGGCCGACATGTATCCACCGTACGGTGCCACCGAATCTTTGCCGATTGCCTGTCTCGCGGGTCGAGAGATGGTGGGGAGAATTGGAGAACGAACCGCAGCCGGCGCGGGGACTTGTGTGGGACATCCTTTCGAGAAAATCGACGTTCGCATTATTCGTATTGTAGATGGTCCGATTGACTCTCCTGCCGAGATGGAGGTTTTACCTGCGGAAAAGATCGGAGAAATCACCGTTTCGGGTGAGGTTGTGACCAAAGAGTATTTCAATCGCCCCGAGGCAACTCGCTTGGG
This sequence comes from Planctomycetaceae bacterium, assembly GCA_029243145.1. Classification (GTDB taxonomy): domain Bacteria; phylum Planctomycetota; class Planctomycetia; order Planctomycetales; family Planctomycetaceae; genus JABURQ01. The sequence continues at coordinate 49,779 of JAQWSQ010000026.1, forward strand.
AAAAATCAAAAGCGAAACGGAGTTGTGGCATCGTGTGGGAGATGTCGGGTATCTCGATGAAGAAGGGCTGCTGTGGTTTTGCGGTCGCAAAGCTCATATTGTTTCGACGGCAAACGGTCCCCTTTATACCGAACAATGCGAACCGATCTTCAATGAACATTCACAGGTCTACCGGACGGCGTTAGTGGGAGTCGGAGAAAAAGGGAATCAGCAACCGGTGATTGTGGTGGAACGCGAACCCGCCTATTTGTCACAATCAAAAAGTGATCAGGATCAGTTGCTTGCCGACTTGCGGGAAATGGCCGTGCAACAATCACACACAGCGAGTGTGGAAACCTTTTTGTTTCATCCCGCTTTACCTGTTGATATCAGGCATAATGTGAAGATCAATCGCGAGAAACTTGCCATCTGGGCATCACAAGAACTTGCCGAGGGAGAGATGGTTTGAAAGCTCTGGTCACGGGGGGAGGCGGTTTTCTCGGACGCTATCTGGTTGAGCAACTGCTTGACCGTGGTGATCAGGTGCGGGTGCTTAGTCGTGGTGAGTATCCGTTTTTGCAGGAAATGGATGTCGAATGTGTGCGCGGTGATGTTCGTAACCAAGATGACGTGAAGCTTGCTTGTGCAGGCATTGATACGGTTTTTCATACGGCTGCCGTTCCCGGCATTTGGGGGCCTTGGGAGCGATATCATTCGATCAATACACAAGGCACGTTGAATCTTTTGAAGTCAGCACAAGAACAAGGGGTGAAACGATTCTTATACACGAGTTCTCCCAGTGTGATTTTTGACAACGTCAATCATCTTCAAGCCGACGAAAGCCTGCCGTATCCAGATTCGTATCTCTGCCACTATCCTCATTCGAAGGCTTTGGCCGAGCAAACCGTTTTGAAAGCGAATGGCAATTCGGGAATGGCGACCTGTTCGATTCGTCCTCACTTGATGTGGGGACCAAGAGACAATCATTTGGTCCCGCGTTTATTACAACGGGCGAAAGCGGGAAGGCTCATACAAGTAGGGGATGGTTCTAATCTGATATCGGTCATTTATGTGGAAAATGCGGCAGCCGCCCATTTGCAGGCCGCGGACAAATTGACCTTGGATTCTCCGGTGGCCGGTCAAGCCTATTTCATCAATGAGAAAGAGCCGGTTCAGCTTTGGGCCTGGATCCATGAGATTCTGGAGCTGGCCGACTTGCCACCCGCGAAAAGGAAAATCTCCCGTCGCACAGCATACATGGTGGGTACGTTCTTAGAATGGATAAATACGGTGTTCCGACTGAAGTCAGAACCAACCATGTGCCGTTTTTTGGCGAACCAACTTTCCTTGTCGCACACCTATAAGATTGATAAGGCAGAGCGTGACTTCGGTTATCATCCTCTTGTGACGTTCGAAGAGGGAATGCAGCGATTGAAAACCGACATGCCCCGAATCTTGGACACACCGACTCACAATTGAGCCAATGCGCGAAGTGAGTGCGATTATCGGGAGTCTGACGAGAAAGTGTTTCACGCTGAATGGGGCAACAATAAAGTCGTGTGAGGCAGTACGCGATTTGCGCGATCCGAATAACCCGGTTGCCGAAGTCAAAAATGAGTTCATACAAAGCAGCAAAACGCTCCATTTTAGTGATGTGTGCCACACTTAAAGTCATCTTGTCAGAGAATTCCCCTTGTTCCTGCGTAAGAGAACATCACAATGTATAAGTTCGGTTATTTGGAGAGGGGCTCGCGATGAAGAAGCTCAGTCTGGTTCTGTTAACTCTGGTGTCGTCAATAGTGTTCGGCAATCAAAGTGCTTTTGCGCAGATGAAAATTACTCCTCTTTTGAAGTCTGAAGCGGAAAAGGTCGAGGAAGACGACGTTCCCGTCGTCGTAGAAGATGAGAAGATTCTTACTGTCTCGGAAATGTTTGCCGGGACGAAGGATTATCAAAAAGGGGATCCTCTCACTTGGGAGTTTGTTACACCCATTATTGAACAACTCCGCGAACAAGGCTTAACGCTTCCGAAAAACGCAGAATTACAGCCGATGTTTCTCAGCGAGGGAGATCTCTTTTATAAAATGCTTTCGACGCGAATGGGCAAATCGTTTTTCAAAGATCTTTCCAAGTATCCAGAATCGATTGATCGGGCAGAACGGTATTTGAGTTTGCCGGATGGTCGGAAAGAACTTCAGTTTATTATCACCCGCAAAGGGGGAGCGGAGTTTTTTACAGATATGGTCAACAACCAAAATGGTCGTGAGACCGCCCGTATGATTTCATCAAACCCTGGAGATCAAAAGTTCGATCAGCCGACCGGGAGAATCTATCTGGAATCCCAGTTGATCGATTATCTGACGAATACCTCGGTACTTGCGAATTCCTCAGCCCAACCGGTTGAACCACCACGTCCCCGGAAGTATGACTGATTGCCGTGATTCATCGTGCCCGTGTGCTTATCGACATTATGAAAGAAATTTATGTTTTCACTTCTGACTTCACGCTTCCCCATGATGGGGCCGTTTCTTGGTTGTCTCCTCGCCGTCAGTTCTCTCTCGGCTGAGGATAAGATTCCGGCAGAACAAGTGCTGCCACGAAACACGATGGCCATGATTTCTGTTCCCAGCATTCAAGAGTTCAAAGCGCGTTACGACGACACAGTTTGGGAGGATCTCTTTTCAAACCCCGAGATGACTCCGTTCTGGAATTCGCTCTCCGAGCCTGTGATGAAAAATCTCGATGAGTTGGGCAAAGAGTATGGTGTCGATTGGAAAGAGCTTTCCAAGATACCCACGGGAGAAGTCACTTTGAGTGTCACTCGTGTGAAACGAGGAGTGATTGGAGTCTCGGTTTCTCTGGAATATGGCGAGGCAGATGACGCTGTTGAGAAGCTGCTGACGAGTGTCGAAGAAAATTTGGAGAAGGCGGAAAAGACTCGTCAAACCGTCGAAATCGAAGAGACTGAAGTGATCTATTACGATTTGTTGCCCGAAGAATCAAAAAGCAAACAGCAGTTGGCTTGGTTTCAGAAAGATGGATATCTGGTTGTCGCCAGTCAAATTGGTGCCTTGGAAGCGATTCTGTTGCGCTGGGATGGAGAGAATACCGATGTTTTGTCCGAGAAAGATGATTTCAAATACATTCGTGAACGCTGTCGTGTTGAGGACTCGGAACCGGTGATGTATTGGTATCTGGACCCTTTGTTCGCCGTTCGTACCGGTCTGGAAACGCAAGGAGCCACTCAGCAAGCCTTGTTTCAGACATTTCTGCCTCGTTTTGGGCTGGACAAACTCAAGTCGATGGGCGGCTCCTTCGATTTGGCGACCGAACGATTTGAGAATGTTTCCCAAGTGGTCGTGTATGCGGAGTCTCCACAAGTAGGCGTGTTGCAATTACTTCAGGCAAAATCGATTGCGGTGAATCCTCCCGATTGGGCCTCTGCCAATTTTCAGTCATTCATGATATATCACTGGAAGTTAGATGAAGCATTATCGGCGGCACGAACTTTGGTAGATATGTTTCAGCCGGGTTCATTTGATCGCATGATGGACGGCTTCGCCGACCATCCCGGCGCTCAAGGACTCCACCCTCAAAAGGATCTGCTTGATCTTCTCAAAGGAACAATCGCTGTCGAAGTGACGGTTCCTCCTTCGGGTGATGCTGCTGACAAGTCGCTCATTCTGATGGCAGCCGAGTTGAAAGACAGCGAACGGATGGGGGATGTGCTGGCGAAAATTCAAAAAATGGACAATGCCGCCATCAAAGTGCGGAATTTTCAAGGGACGACGATCTATCAGTTTCCACTGAACGGTGAGAGCAATCTGGAGGTAACGATCTCTCAGAATACCTTGTTCCTGACCGACTCAGCCACACGCATCGAGCAATTGCTGCGAGGTGGAGAAAGCATGCAGAGATTGAAAGACTCTCCTCAGTTTCTCAAAATGGCAGAGGAAGCTCCCGAATCGGCCGGCATGTGGGGAATCTCTCAAAACAGCTTGCAAGTTGAACGGATCTCTCAGCAGATTTCTAATCTTCTGGGGCAACTCCCCCAGAATGAGAATTCGGATGAGGCACGGGAAGTGCTCAAAAGTATTCCGAAGTCTGATGCTCTCAAAAAATACTTCCCTGACAGCTTTTTCTACGTCACGGAAGATGAGCGTGGAGTTTACTGGAAATCCTATTCTCTTCGTCAAAACTAACGTCATTATCAAGCATGGCTGATGAAATACCGGAACTTTGCGAGTGATGCCGGGTTTCACTAGGGAGAGGCACTGGATTGTCATGTGCGTCAAATTGCTCAACTTCGGAAAGTCGATCATGCGGAATTCATTATTTCTGACCTGTCTGTTTATCTTGGCAACATCGATTAGTTCTGCCCAACCGGGTGTTAACCCGAGTGAGACTTTCTTCAAAACACTCGACAAAAACAGCGATGGTCTACTGACACGCGAAGAACTGGGAGCAGAAAAAGAAGCTCTCTTTAACCGTCTGGTGACTCTCGGTGACAAAAATGAAGATGGCAAGCTGACTCGGGAAGAATTTCTGGCAGGTGTGAGTCCCAAGCCTGTCGAGAGTTCTGCACCTCAGGGAGGTCCGCAAAGTCGTCCCGGTGATCGTGACCAGTTTCCAGGGCCACAGCAGATGTTCGAACGTCTGGATCGAGATAAAAATGGCAAGCTGACAAAAGAAGAAATGCCGGAACCTTTTCGAGATCGATTTGCTCCCATTTTTGAAAAGCTCAATAAAGACTCACTGAATGCGGAGGAGTTTTCGACAGCTCTCTCAATCTTGATGGAGCGACCTGATACACAGCGCGGTTTACCCGATGAGGGGCAATTTTTTGAACGCTTGGACAAGAATCAGGATGGCAAGGTGACTCTCGATGAAGTCCCCGCAGAGATTCGCGAACGTGTCAAACCAATGTTTGATCGTTTAGGGAAAACGGAAATCACCAAAGCCGACTTTGCCAAGTTGCGAGGAATTCGCCCTGAAAGTCGTGGCGATGATCGTCCCAAGTCGGGGCGTCCCGATGACGGTCGTCCTATGACTGGCGACCGTCCTGGTATGAAGGGGCGTCCAGAAAGTGGTGGACCTCCACCTCGCGGTCCTGCCTTCTTTGCGCTGCTTGATTCTGATCGAGATGGAATGCTGTCTGGAAGCGAACTTTCCAATGCATCTGAACTCGTGGCGAAACTCGATCGAAACGGAGACGGTAAACTTGATCCTGCTGAAATGATGGGTTTCGGTGGCGGTCTTGGTGGAGCCGAAGGCCGACCTGAAATGCGTGGGCGGGGAGAATCCGAGCGACCACGTCGTCCTGAAATGGCAGACAGTACAAAGCCGGCTGGACGTACTCGCGATCTCAGCGATACTGACGCCTTACGCGAGGCATCAAACACTGATTTTGCGAAAAGCTTCTTCAGTCGATTTGATGAGAATGCGGATGGCAAAATCTCAAAAGAAGAAGCCCCGGAACGTATGCAGCAGAATTTCAGTCGGCTCGATTCTGATGATGACGGCAGTATCAGCCAACAAGAACTATCGAAGGCCTTATCTCGTCGTGATCAGGGGAAGTGAGAGTCGGGCTTTTCGATGTTTACGGCTTCCCTTCGCGAATTGATATCCAGCCGTTAGACTGGGAGATCAAATGATTCTGACTCTCAAACTTCTGGTGGCCGCTAATTCGCATGTTATCTCTCGATGGATTTGATACTCCCGATGCTTACCGCGGATGTGTGGTGGCGATCGGGAACTTTGATGGCGTTCATCGCGGCCATCAAGTCATGCTTGACCGGCTGAAGTTCCATGCCAGGAAACTCAATGTTCCGGCTGTCGTGCTGACATTCCATCCACATCCCATCACATTACTGCGTCCCGAGCAGACGCCACCTCCTCTCAGCACCTTGGAAAGGAAGTTGGAACTGCTCGAACGATACGGCATTGACGTTGTGATCGCGTATCCAACAGATCGAGCGCTACTCGATCTGAGTGCCGAAGATTTCTTCCAGCAAATCGTCTGCGAGCAACTGAAAGCTTGTGGGATGGTGGAAGGCCCGAACTTCTTCTTTGGAAAGAACCGTTCAGGAACAGTGGAACGTCTCGCCGAACTCTGCGGTCAAAATGAGATGTTTCTTGACATTGTTTATCCCGAAAATGTTGATGGGTTGATGATTTCTTCCAGCCGTATCCGTGAACTCGTTCGCACAGGCAAACTGACGGAAACGCGTGAGTTGCTCGGGCATCCCTATCAAATCAGCGGTCAGGTGGTGAAGGGGGCAGGGCGTGGCCGCGAATTGGGATTTCCGACGGCTAACTTGTCCGGGATAACGACGCTGCTTCCTCCTGCGGGTGTTTATGGAGGAATTGGTCAGTTTGGATCGCGAGAGTATCCAGCGGCAATCCATATTGGTCCAAATCCCACATTCGCGGACGAGGCCTCGAAAGTCGAAATTCACCTAATCGAATGTTCGGGTGAATTGTACGGGGAAACGCTGAAAGTCGATTTTTTAGGTGAGTTACGAGATGTGCGTAAGTTTGCCAATGCTGAAGAGTTAAAAGAACAGTTGGAAATCGATGTTCACACTGTTCAAAGTCTGGTTTCGAGCTACCACCCACGCTAACATGGGATCGCTATGCCTGATTGGAGAGAACTCAAAAAGATCGTCGATGCGCATCAGACGTTTGTACTGACTTGTCACGTACGTCCAGATTCTGATGCGCTCGGTTCAGAACTCGCATTGGCTTGCTTGCTTCAAGATCTTGGCAAAGACGTACGCATTGCCAATCCCTCGAATGCTCCCAATACACTCGATTTTTTGAATAACGATGACTTGGTGAAGGTTCTCGGTCAGGGAATCACCGCCGAAGAAGTCTTGTCGTCCGATGTTCATATCATTCTGGATACGTCTGCTTGGTCTCAGCTCCAAGGTGTTGGAGAGATATTTCGTAAAACTGAAGCCGTCAAAGTTGTGATCGATCACCATGTCTCTTCTGACGATCTGAATGCTCACGATTTCAAAGATACCACTGCTGAAGCGACCGGTGCGTTGATTTTTCGCTTTGCCAAAGAGTGTGGGCTTCGGGTGTCAGAAAAAGCCGCATTTTATATGTTCTGTGCCATTGCCACGGACACCGGTTGGTTTCGCTTTCCGTCTGTTAGCTCCCAAACGTACCGAGATATTGCAGAAATGATTGACCTGGGGGTCAAGCCTCATTTAGTATATGGAGAGTTGTACGAACGTAGCAGTTTAGCCCGGCACCACTTGTCGGGGCGTGTCTTGCAACGCATTACAACAATTGAAAAAGGCTTAGTCTCATGGACTTGGGTGGCCTGCGAGGACTTCCACGAAACAGGAGCCAAACCAGTCGATACAGAAGATCTGGTCAATGAGTGTTTACGAATCGAAGGAACCAAAGTGGCGTTTATCGCTGTCGAGCAGGAAAATGGACAGGTGAAGTTCAGTTTTCGGGCTCGGCTTGGTTCCAATGTGGCGATCATTGCCGAGCAGTTTGGTGGTGGAGGTCACACTCTGGCGGCTGGTGCGATGTTGCCCGGCCCGTTGGACAAAGCAAAGCAACTGGTTTTGGAAGCGGTCACCACATCGGTGGCTGAGCAACAAAATCTGTCTGCTACAAATCCTGCCTGATAATTTCCCACCTGTTTTGAAGTTTCCCACCTGTTTTCAAGTTTCCTAAGTCCCAGTCGATAAGATATGAGCCACGGATAAAAACCGCGCGTTCATCGGTTTTTCTTGTCGATTGATGGAACACAATCATGAACGAACAATCTCAAAACAAGCCCGCTGAAGAAGGTGTTTCACGGCGCAACTTCATTACAAAATTCTGGTCAGTTGTGATCGGTGGAATCGTTTCCCTGACGCCCATTGTGGTGGGGCTGACATTCTTTCTCGATCCGATTCTCCGCAGGAGGAAAGTTGCCGGTGCGACCGGTGATGCGGCTGGAAGCCAGGGAGAAGGATTTCTCAAGGTCAGCAGCGAAGCGGCTCTTCCAGCAGATGGAACTCCTGTGTTTCAGCAGATTCGCAAAAATGTGATCGATGCCTGGAATACCTACATCGACCAGCCCGTCGGTTCCGTCTACCTGCGAAAGACCAAAGAGGGAGCAATCACCGCGTTTAACAGTGAGTGCCCTCATCTTGGATGCACGGTGAGTTATCAAGAAGCGAATCACCAATACAAATGCCCATGCCATGACAGCGAATTCAAATTGGATGGCGAGCGAACGAATGAGATTCCCCCTCGACCGATGGATGAGTTGGATGTGAAGGTGGATGAGAGCGGAAATATTTGGGTTAAATTTCAAAGCTATAAGATTGGCGTCTCAGAACAGATTCCAAAGAACTGATCATGAAAAAATTACTCGATTGGTTGGACGACCGAACCGGATATCGTGAAGTCGTTAACGAAGCCCTCTTCGAAAGTATTCCCGGTGGCGCTCGCTGGCGTTACGTCTGGGGGAGCACGTTGGTGTTTACCTTCTTTTTGCAGGTGATCACCGGCATCTTCCTGTGGACAGCGTACGCACCCAGCACGCAGACGGCATGGGAAAGTGTCTATTACATTCAGAATCAGATGACTTTAGGTTGGCTGGTTCGTGGGATTCACCATTTTGCGGCACAAGCGATGGTCGTACTGTTGGTGATTCATCTCTTGCAGGTGATTATCGATGGTGCTTACAAAGCTCCACGTGAAGTCAATTTCTGGTTGGGTATTGTCTTGATGGGCATCGTTTTAGGACTTTCGCTCACTGGATATCTCCTTCCTTGGGATCAAAAAGGTTATTATGCGACCAAAGTGGCGACTAACATTATGGGAGTCACGCCGGCTGTCGGGACGGAAGTCCAGCAGATCGTCCAAGGAGGAAGCGACTATGGTCACCATACACTCACGCGATTCTTTGCGCTACACGCGGGGATTTTACCGGGACTGCTCATCGCGTTTCTGGGCTTACATATTGCCGTCTTTCGCCGCCACGGAATCCATGCAAAAGATCCGTCTCATGCTCCGGAAGGGATGTTTTGGCCCGACCAGATTCTCAAAGATGCGGTCGCCTGTTTGGCCGTCTTGGCGACGGTGTTGCTCTTATCCATCTACAAAGGTGCCGAGTTGAGTGCTCCGGCCGATCCGTCAACTCCTTACGATGCGGCTCGTCCAGAATGGTATTTCCTGTTTTTGTTTCGCTTCCTCAAATTTGAGTTTATCGACAAATTTGGTTTAGCGTTCGGTGCGATTTACATTCCCGGCGCGTTGATGCTGTTTCTTGTTCTAATGCCGATCGTGGCGCTTTGGAGATTTGGGCACAAACTGAACGTGGCCCTCACCATCGTGATCACAGCGGGTATCTTGGGGCTCACGGGATTGGCGTTTTACGAAGACTGGTTCAGCGAAAGTGAAGCCTCGTTGAAGTTTCGTAAAGATGTCGCTGCCGCCCATCATGATGCGGAACGTGTGAAAGAACTAGCCGAAGGGCCAGGAGGAATTCCCGCGACAGGTGCGGTGTCGTTGTTGCGTAATGACCCGCTGACACAAGGGCCCAAAATATTCTCCAAGCGATGTGCAAGTTGTCATCGCTACAATGGGCACGATGGGACCGGTGAACTTGTGCTTGTCGAAGGGAAAGAAGCGGCAGCCACGGCTGCCGATCTGGGCAACTTTGGGTCTCGACAGTGGGTTGAAGACATTCTTGTCAATTATCAGGAAGTCTTCGCACCAACTCGCAATAGCACAAAGGACGGTACAAATCTCGGAGAGATCTTCCTTGATGATGAGTATGGGATGGCCGGTTGGGTGAAAGAACATAAAGACATTTTGCTGATGCCTGAGAACAAACAGGTTTTGGCTGGCTTGAAAGAGTTTCTGGTGGCTCAATCGGGGCGTGCAGACTTTGCTCCTTATGATGAAAAGCTTGTTGCCGTGGGGCGAGATGTGTTTGAGAACGGAACGCTTCTCAAGGGAGAGTTCTCCTCAAACTGTCTGGATTGTCATGACATGAAAGTCCGTGGCGAAGAAGAAGCTCTCGGGGCTCCGGGAACTGCTCCGGTGTTGACCGGATATGCAGGGCGAGATTGGTTGAAAAGCTTTATCTCGAATCCGGCAGCCGAGGAGCATTATGGCTATGGAGACAAGAATGCCATGCCTGCATTTGCTGATTCTTTACCCGAGCGAGAACTGGAACTATTGGTCCGCTGGATGATCGGCGATTACTACGTTTCTGAGAACAAACACCAGACGGATTCCGAAGAAGCGGCAGAAGAATCTGGTGAATCGGAATCTGGATCTGAGACTGAAAACGAATAATTTTATTTCACGAACTTGAATGAGCCCCCGTCAAGGCTCCCGCCTCGGTTCTCACGACCGGGGCGTTTTTATTGCGCAAAGTGATTTCTGTGCAAATTCGAAGGAGAATTTATGATTCTGGTTTGCCGAGCCGAACCTCTCTGACAGAATAACGATCTAGAAAGATCTCTTCGTTCCATTCAGGCTAGGGCGGTGTATGTCATCAATCACATCAGAGACCGACGCAATTGAGCAAGCTCGCAAGAGAATCGCATCGGCCTATGATCCTCAATTATTGCAGTCGGCAGGTCGAGAGATCGTCGACTTGCTCGTCTCGCAGCTCGAAAGTTGTCAAAAATCTGCTGGTTCCGTATTGAACTGGAACTCACCCCCGGAAAACATTGCCGAGGCGACTCGGCTCCTCTGTTCTGGGATCAGTGACGTTGAGTCGGCGACACCAATGGAGCGTATTCGTCTGCTTGCCGAAACGATGCTGTCTCGCGGTCAAAATCTACAGGATCCTCGCTATATCGGACACCAAGTTCCGGCCTCCGTGCCACTTGCAGGACTGTTTGATGCGATTGGTGCCGTCACAAATTCGGTGATGGCGGTTTATGAAATGGGGCCTTGGGCGACCGCCTGTGAAAACGCGTTGGTAGAAGAACTCGGGAAACTGATCGGCTATCAGGCAGGAAGTTTTTCCGGGTTTATTACACACGGAGGCTCCTTAGCGAATTTGACGGCATTACTCACGGCGCGAAATGTCGCATTGGGGAAGAGTTGGAAAGAGGGTCTCTTGGGAACGAATCCTCAACCCGTGATTATTGCTCATGGTGCCGCTCATTACTGTATCGAACGCTCGGCAGGAATACTGGGTATCGGAACCGATCGATGCCTGAAAGCGTCTTTGGATGATCGAGGACGTATTGACGTTGAACTACTCGAAGCATTGATCGTCGAGGTTCAGTCCAAAGGTCATCCGATCATTGCTGTTTGTGCTTCGGCGTGCGCCACACCGCTTGGCGCGTTCGACCCGCTTCATGAAATCGCCGATCTCTGTGAGAAATACGATCTCTGGATGCACGTTGATGCCGCTCACGGGGGGGCCGCTTGTTTCAGTGATCGCTATCGCGATCTTATCTCAGGATTGGAGCGTGCCGACAGTATGATTTGCGATGCTCATAAAATGATGTTCGTGCCAGCATTATGTGCGTTCGTTTTCTATAAAAACCGAGAGCACCGATTCGACGCATTTCAGCAGAATGCTCCTTACCTGTTTGACCCGTCCGCTCCTGATATCATTGAGTATGATAGTGGGTTGAAAACCATCGAATGCACAAAGCGAGCCGCCGCCTTTGGTCTGTGGGGATTGTGGAGTACGTTTGGGAAAGAACTATTCGCCGATCTTGTCGATGTCACATTTTCGATGGGGCAGATCTTATCTGAAAAATTGAGAGCTGCTCCCGATTTTCAGGTGCTTCATAAACCGGAGTGCAACATCGTGGTGTTTCGATATCTTCCCGAAGAAATCGCGGGGCGAAAGGCAGAACAGATTGGGGAATTTCAACTGAGAGTGCGTCGAAAGCTGATCGAGTCGGGTGAGTTTTATATCGTTCCCTCCAGCTTCGAGGGAATCGCCGCGTTACGCTGTACCGTGATGAATCCTCTGACGACTCCCAGGCATCTCGATCAGTTGATGGATGCGCTCCGAAAATATGGTCGAGAGCTGCTCTGAATCGTAGCGCATAAAAAGCCCGGCCAATCTGGTCCCCTCAGCAGCAAGCTACTGCCCAAACTGACCGAGCTGAATTCTGCTCGCGAACGAGCTTGATATTTCAGAAGGTAATTAAGTTCTATTATAGTTCCTCAGGCAAGATGGGCATCGTCTCGCTGTGCCTCTGTTCTCCTTTATTTATGAAAACATATGTCGAATTCCTCCGAAATTGAGGGTTTTTTTCGCATTTTGATCAATTCAACCCATTCAATTCTTTTTTCAGACAAAATCAAAGCCAGTTAGATAATGGCAATATCATCCAGAGTAGATAGGCAATTGGGCCTGCAAACAGAATGCTGTCAAGGAGATCCAGCAATCCTCCGAATCCCGGCATCAGCTTGGCGGCATCTTTTTGACCGACGTCTCGTTTGATCAACGATTCACAGAGATCTCCTACCATACCAGCGATTGCCAGCACGAGTCCGTAGCAAAGTGACCATTGAATCGGTGGGGGAGTCCATTCTGAGGAAAAAAGTCGTATTCCGAATTGGAGCCAGAGTGTCGCCCCGAGCATGGAGCCAACAATCGCCCCGACCGCTCCCATCCACGTTTTTCCGGGGCTAAGTATCGGCGACATCTTCTTTTTGCCCCATAGCTTCCCGAAGGTATAAGCTCCGACATCACCCAATTTTACGCAAATCACAAGTGAAGCGAGTGTGAAGTATCCGGCTTGTGCTCCGGCAACCCAGCGGAGTTGTGCGGTGAATGTCAGCAATAGGCCGACATAAACAATAATCAGAAAGTGAGCCCCCATTGTTTCGAGGCTTCGACCCGGTTCTCGGAACTTGAAGGCTTCGTAACAGAAAAGCCCCAAGACAATCATTCCGAAGGCAAACATCGGTTTTGACAGAGCCAGTAAACTCTCACAACCAGTGCCGTCTTGGCCAGAAGCTCTCCCCCACCACAAGCAGACAATCAGGGAGATTGAACAAACCGACGTGACCCACCATTCTGGGTTCAAATTACGGACACGCACCAAGTCGCACATCTCGTAGCAGCAGCGAACAGCCAGTGCGATACAAAGTGCTAGCAAGATCCAGGCTTCGTCACCCATGCGATGGTCGAGGGTGCATAGACCAACGAATGCAGGAATGAGAATCGCGGAAACTAAAAGACGAGAACCAAGCATAATCGATTTACTGGGATGCCGGGATCCCACCAAAGCGGCGTTCGCGAGACGCATAATCTCGCAACGCCTCGTAAAGTGTTTCAATACCAAAATCGGGCCAACACGTGGGCGTGACCCAAATTTCCGCGTAACTGATCTGCCAGAGTAAATAATTACTGACGCGCATCTCTCCCGCAGTGCGAATGACAAGGTCAGGATCGGGCATGCCGGCAGTATAAAGATTCTCAGAGATGGTCTCTTCGTGAATCGACTCGGGATCCAATTCTCCTCGTTGGACGGCACGTGCAATGTTGCGACAGGCGTCGGTCATTTCGCCGCGACTGCCATAATTGACGGCGAGGCAGAGTCTCATTCCCTGATGATGTTGGGCGATGGATTCTATTTGAGCGACTTCACGCAGGACACCTTCAGTGAGCCCTTCGCGTCGCCCGATGACAGAAAACTTGAGGTCTTGACGGATGATTTCTTCCCGTTCCGAAATTAGATAGTCCTCGAAGAGTTGCAACAGAAGTTCGAGTTCAGATTTGGGACGTTTCCAGTTTTCGCTGCTGAGACAATACAGCGTCAGTTGCTTCAAGCCGAGTCGAGCCGATTCTTCCACAATTGTACGGACTGAGTCGACACCGCGACGATGACCTTCAATACGTGGCATACCGCGTTCGGACGCCCAACGGCCATTTCCGTCCATGATAATTGCAACATGCTCAGGGAGACGGCTGGGTTCAAGTCCCAACGAAGTGATCTTCGCCGTATTGTATTTTTCCGTAGCAGCCAACTGGGGCCTCTTTTTGAAGACAGCAAGGTTCGGCTTGCCGGTCAAAGGAGCCGCGATTACAGCGACATCATTTCTGTCAGGCAGCGAGATTCCTCGCAAGCAAGCTCTTGTTCCCAATAGTACGGACTGACAGTCTCGGAACGTATAGAGATTTTGACAGAATCGTCATTGATTTCCATGATTTCTATTTCAAATTCGTCGTCAATGATCAAACGCTGATGAACAGTCAAAGAAATTTCACGCATCGGATAAATGACTCCAATAATGAGAGATGGGAGAATAATAAGCTTTCAATAGAGAGCAATTCTTACCTACGGACTGCATCGGAACAAGAGGAGTCTCGTTTCTTTTTTCGACAATTTTGACACTCAGGTTTCTGTCAGATTGAGGGTTGACTTTCATCAGAGATAACGGGGCGAATTCCTGGTGAAACCGCTCTCGGATAATGGTGAGAGTTTGTTATACTAAAAAATTAGGATTACCACTCCCTTCTCAGTTTTGTTACTCCCCTCTCAAAAGGTTGGGCTATGCGAATATCGGTTTTCACAATGTGCTGTACTGTCGGGCTGATGAGTCTCTTAGGGTGCTCCTCGGAATCTACGGAAACAGCGACTTCAGACGATCCTTCTCAAACAACAGAGTCGTCTACCGATTCGACTGCTTCCGTCCCCGATCAAACAGAACCAGAGCAAAACTCTCAGGATTCGGCATCTGAGAGTGTTCGTCGCGGTCCCGTTGTTTTGGGAGGGACAAACGAGCCGAACGAGAGTCAACCTGCGACTGGCACTGATCGTTCCGCATCTGTGACGACTCAGGACGTTTCGCGCGAGTCAGTATTTGATGCAGTGAAACCATTGCAAATTTTGATGGGGACTTGGGAAGGAAAAACTCAAAAGCAGTTTGGACAGTTTTCGGCTGTTGACGAGCCGGAATGGGTTTGGGATTTTCTGACGAATAAGAAGCAGCCTGCTTTAGTCATGACATCTGATAAGAGTCCCTACTTTGAAAAACTTCGACTCACGTATGATCCCTCTGAGCAGCAGTATCTGATGACCTCCACTCATAAGGATTATGGAACTCGTGGATTTGTCGGAACGTTTTCGCAAGATGTCCAGGATGTTCCCGGTGATGACAAAAAACTACACCGCACCTACAAGTTGGAATTCACTCAAGTTTCGCCAGTCGAGGATGAGGAGAAGTGGCAGATTGTGATCAACCAGAAAGATAATAATCGATACCTGATGGAGATGTCGAAAAAGCGTGGGACAGCTCCTCGATTTACACGGTTTGATACCGTGGCTTCACAGCGACAGGGAACTTCGTTTGCGCTGAGTGATTCTGACTATGGCGACAAAACCTGTATTGTCTCAGGTGGATTGGGAACTTCAACAGTCAGTTTTGCTGGCAAGACTTACTACGTTTGTTGCAGCGGATGTTCGGCTGCGTTCAATGAAGAACCCGAACGCTGGATTGCCAAAGCTCTCGAAGATTCCAAAATGCAGAAATGATTCATTTCTGACGTGCTGTTAAATCAGCTTGTGCTTTTGGAGAGTGTATTCCAGACCTTCACAAAGTGCGTCAATATCGCTGTGGTTGTTGTAGAGCCCAAAGCTGGCACGCGTTGATGCGTGGATATTCAAGTGCTCGTGAAGCGGCATGGTGCAGTGGTGGCCGGCTCTTACGGCGACTCCCGCCCGGTCAAGCCAGTCTGCAATATCATGAGGATGCAATCCCTCGATGGTAAAGCTGGTGATGGCTCCTTTCTGATCGAGAGACGGGCCGAGAATTTGCAGTCCGGGAAGTTCTGTGAGCTTGTCATGAGCGTATTCGAGCAGTGATCTCTCATGCGTCTCGATTTGATGCAGACCGATGTCCTGGATGTATTCAATGGCGTTCCCCAATCCAATGATGGGGGCAATCGGCAGAGTTCCTGCCTCCAGTTTGGCCGGTAACTCTGCCCAGGTCGAATGATCTTGAAACACCTGGTCGATCATGTGACCGCCACCGAGAATAGGATCCATCTCGTCCAATAGATTTTCTTTGCCGTAAAGAACGCCCACCCCGGACGGGCCATACATCTTGTGGCCTGAAAACGTGAGGAAGTCGATATCAAGTTCAGTGACGTTTACATTCGTATGGGGAACAAGTTGTGCTCCATCAACGAGCACCAAGGTGTTGTTTCCGTGGCACATCGAGATGATGGATTTCAGGTCGGGCAGTGTTCCCAGAACATTCGACATGCCGGTGACAGCCAGCAATTTGGTTTTGTTTGTCAGCAGATTGGGAAGTTGATCGAGATCGAGTTGTCCATCGGCAGTCAGTGGTAAATATTTCAGGATCGCGCCGGTTTCTTGGGCAATCATTTGCCAAGGGACCAGATTGGCGTGGTGTTCGAGGAGATTCAGGATGATTTCATCACCGGCAGATAATGCTTTTCGTCCCCAGCCTTGAGCCACCATATTGATGGACATTGTTGTTCCAGCGGTGAAGACGATTTCGTGAGCCGACTTCGCGTTCAGCAGG
This sequence comes from Planctomycetaceae bacterium, assembly GCA_029243145.1. Lineage (GTDB taxonomy): Bacteria > Planctomycetota > Planctomycetia > Planctomycetales > Planctomycetaceae > JABURQ01. Next base: position 66,258 of record JAQWSQ010000026.1, read on the forward strand.
TTGCGAACTTGTTCGCGAGCATTTTCCAACTCTTCATCAATTCGTGCTCCGAAGTAATACACGCCGCGGTAGGCGTTTGCGTAATACTCTGAGTAGCAACGGCTGACGGCATCGATCACACACTGAGGTTTTTGAGCGGAAGCCCCAGTATCGAGATAGACGACGGGACTGCCATTCGGGTGTGTTTGATGTAACGCCGGAAAGTCACTCCGGTATTGCTCCAGCGAAGATGTCACTGGGTCGGTGTGTGTGGACATGAGGGTTCCTGATGGTGGAAGCTACGGACGGTTATTCCGTGAGAGCTTCTTCAGTGTCACGCGAGTAAAGCAATGTTTTGAGGACTTTGAATCCCAGTAGGCCGCAGCGTTGGCGAGTGGCTGTGAGGGGGACTTTCAAAAGCTCCAGCATCTGTTCTGCGGAAAACTGTTCTAACTCAAGGACAGTTTTTCCCTCGATTTTTTCACAGAGAATTGAAGCTCCCGCTTGGCTGATGGCACAGCCGTTACCGCTGAAGTAAGCCTTTTCGATGACTTCATTTTCGCCAATCATGAGTTGCAGCGTCACGGTATCACCGCAAAGCGGGTTCCTCGCTGAGTGCTGACAACTCGCACAATCGATCTCTTCTTTATGATAAGGATCTTCGAAGTGCGGCAGGATGTAGTCTTCATAGAGTTCTTCATATTGATCTATCGACACGAGAAGCCTTTGTGATCGAGGTATCTGTAAACCAAATAGGGTATGCAAGTCGAATCTGTAACTAATTTTAGGCCCAGGAATCGGGAAACCAACCAGTTCCGAAATGTTTATTACTGGATTCTGCCCCAAGGGGGGAGAATGTTCATGTTTCTAGGGATATCGTAGCCGCAGGCGTTCGGCAGGCTGGTGCTGGGCCTTGCTTGTAGGTCTCAAGCACACAAGGGATGAACCGCTGCATTCCAGCTCGGCCCGACACATTTTAACAGCCGATTGGCGAAATGACAGTGATGAAACAGTGGGCGCTATCAAGTGGCTGTGTAGGCAGGCAGAAATTGCTTGAACATAATTGAGTGATGTGTGGCCTGAATGAACGTAAAGCGTTAATTCATATGTAGATTCCGTCAATTTCCTTGACTCGCAGGTCTCGGATCCTCAGAATTTAACTCCCAATGGAAACTAAGGGGCTTCATT
>JAQWSQ010000027.1 GCA_029243145.1 Planctomycetaceae bacterium
GGTGCTTGAGATCGGCCAGCAAGTCACCGTGAAGCTAGACTCCGTTGACAAAGAGACCGGTAAGATTTCTTTGTCATACCGCGATCTACTAGAAAACCCCTGGGACACTGCCGAGCAGGAATTCGAAGTGGGCTCGGTCCACAAAGGGACTGTCACTCGCGTCGCAGCGTTTGGTTGCTTCGTAAAACTTACAGCCGGAGTTGAAGGGCTGGTTCACATCAGCGAACTGGCGCACCATCGGGTTTCCAAAGTGGGTGCTTTTGTCAACGAAGGAGAAGAAGTCGAGGTCAAAGTGTTGAGCTTTGACCGCGACGCTCAAAAAGTGGGTCTGTCGATCAAGGCAGCTCAACAGGCACCGGTAGACCCGACCAAACAAAAAGATAAGGAAGAGGTTGAGGAACCACCTCGCGAAGTGGCCGTCAAGGCTTCGCACACGGGACCACTGAAAGGTGGCAACAATCAGGACACTGGTGGGTCGCAATTCGGACTCCGCTGGTAAGTCAGAATCCCGAGCAATCCACTTCCGGTCTCCCCAAAGGAGCCACTCCGCATCGCTGCGATTCGAACGGAACTGGATGCTGATCAGCAAGCTTGCGAGATGGCAGTCGAGATGGCAGATACGGTCGAAGATGTGCCTAACTGCTACCGAGATGCAGCCGGCGCACTTTCTGACGCGTTACTTCGCATCACAGCGGAATCTCCTTCTGCCAGAAAGGCGAGTTGGCTGCACCCCGGAGTATCCCAACGGATTACAAACATGAAGCAGCATACAACTGAGCAGCATTCCTATATTGAAAACAGCACCTCGACCGCGGAAACGGCCCCCCTCTTGCACTAAACCTGATTCCGGGATTACCGCGAAACGGGTGCTTAGTTACCGACAGAGCCGAGTTAGCTCGCTTGTTCAGAATGCCTCGCATTCCTGCTAATCTTCCACCTTCTGAACACGGTAACCCCGTCATTTTTGACGTAATTTCCACCGACGGGGACGCCCAGCTTTATCGGTTGCAATCCCTTCGACGCGTTTCATCGGAGAAATGCGGCTGAAACTTGTAAGCCTACGGGGCGATCGATTGGCATCCGATCCAATCGTGTCCCCCATTCACTCAAACACACTGTGGCTTCATAATCCCCCCACGCGGATAACCGGAGCGCTGTTCCGGCGACCGCAATCAACCAACATCAAATTGCACCGGAGATACATTCATGGGACGCTCGGGAATCATTACGTTCAAAGGAAATCCAATGACGCTGGAAGGCAATGACATTGCAATCGGCGGCGACGCCCCTGATTTCACTGTCCATTACGCTGACGCTGGGATCCAAGCTTTGTCTCTCAGTGACTTGAAGGGAAAGCCTTCGATTATCAGCGTTGTTCCAAGTTTGGATACACCGGTGTGCGCGATCCAGACCAAAAAATTCAACGAAGAAATCGCATCTCTGGGTGACAACATCAATGCAGTCACTGTCAGTCGTGATTTGCCATTTGCGCAGGCTCGCTTTTGTGGCGCCGAGGATGTCTCGATGCGTACCGCGAGCGATTACCAAAGCCATCAGTTTGGCACTGCATTTGGCGTCACCATCGAGGAACTCAA
>JAQWSQ010000008.1 GCA_029243145.1 Planctomycetaceae bacterium
TGACGAACACCTTCGACTTCTTGGTCCTCAAGTTTTTTCTTATTGCGGCGTCGTTCTTCGATCAGGCTGCGGCCACGTCGGCCAGCATCGTCGTCTTTCGCTCGCTCTTTGCCATGCGTCAACTTCTTCTCGGCATTTTTGCGAATCTGCTCGCCGAGAGGGCTGGACTGCTGCTCCAACATTTCTGAATTGAGTCGGATTTCCGGCTTGGGGGCTTCCTTTTCCTCTTTCTTCTTTGTTTTGGGAAGTTTGAGGTTTGGAGCAGCGGCAATCGCCGGGCCTTGTTTTGGTTTGGGTTTCGGTTTGGGTTTCGGTTGAGATTCGTCGCGCTCAGTGATCCCGGTTCCGATGGGCTTCATCTCTCGCATGCGTGACATCGCATTTGATCGCGATGACGCAGAAGAGTCCTCACGTGTCATCGGTTTGATCTCCGATGCCGGTTTTTGTGACAATTCTTCATTGTCCGAAGTTGCTTCGGAGTCTGCATCGGCACTGGGCTCTTCGGCTTTCGCTTCAGTGGTCTCTTCGTTGACAAGTTCTTCTGATGCCGATGTTGCGACTTCAGCAGGCTCTTCGGTTTCTGGTTTGGAAGCCGTTCGTAACTTGGCGTTACGCGCTGACAGCTTACGCACTTTCCCCACTTTTTCGGAGGCGGACTCGTCACGGACAGGCGCAACTTCAACCTCAGTATCGACAGATTCTCCCCCTCCAGCCGTCTGCTGATCTTGATACCAGGTGACGACTTTATCACGTTCTTCGGGCGTGATGCTGGCCAAGGCTGAGCTTTTGACCGGAATGCCTAAATCATTGCAGTGTTGGATTAACTCCTTACTGTCAAGACCCAGCTCTTTGGCTAACGCAAATACTCTAACTTTCAAAAGATTCCACTCCTCAAGTGATGTTCAGCCGATCAGAAACGATTTCCAGAATCAGCTTGATTACTCCTGTGCGGCCTGTTTCTCTTCGGTCGGCTCCTCATCCGAATCGGATTCGGTCGTTGGGCTCTCCTCCGCCGCAACTTCCACCACAGGTTCTTCAACTTCTTTCTCAGTCTCGGTTGGCTCTTCGGATTCGACAGGCTCCTCGGCCGTTTCAATCACTTCTTCTTCGGTAGCCCCCTCTTCTTCTACGGCCCCCTCAGTCACTTCTACTTCTTCTGCGTCTACAGCAGTCTCATCAGTGGCTTCCTCTGGTGAGGGAGCCTCTGGAGCTGCTGTTGCTTCGACCGGAGCTGCTGTCGTCTCTTGTTTCGCCTGATTGCTTCCCGTGTCGGCTTCCATTCGTCCCATTTCGCGAGCCAGCTTCCGTTCAGCGGCTTCGCGGATTTCTTCTTGTTCGGCTTTCAGAGATTCCTCATCGGCGTAATCGACGATCACAGTGCAATCCTCGGTGGACAGCCCGCTGAGTTCTTCGAGTTGATCGGGTTCGATCACAGAGAGGTCGTCAAAGCTGAAGAATCCTTGGGCAACCAGGTTTTCCGCAAGATCTTCGGTAATGTGAGGGACTTTGCAAAATGCCGTCACTGCACCGTCGAGCATTTCGTCCAATTTCTCTTGAGTCATCACATTGATGTCCCAGCCAACCAGCTTAGAGGCGAGCCGAACATTCTGGCCTTTTTTCCCGATCGCTAAAGAGAGTTGGTCATCGCGAACGAGCACAATGACTTTGCCCAGCATCGGACATAGAATCACATCTTCGACTTCGGCGGGTTGCAACGCGTTGGGGACCAACACTTGCAAAGAATCATTCCAGCGAACGATATCAATTCGCTCTCCGGCCAATTCATCGACAATGTTTCGAATGCGGGCTCCACGAACACCAACGCAGGCACCGACCGCGTCGACTTTTGTATCAAAACAACTCACTGCAACTTTTGATCGATAGCCGGCTTCTCGAGCGAGAGAACGAATCTCGATGATGCGTTCACCGACTTCAGGAATTTCGATTTCAAAGAGTCGACGAACCATATCTGGATGCTTGCGTGACAAGACGACGCGAACACGTGGGCCAACTTTTCGAACTTCCAGAATGATGGCTCGAACTCGCTCACCCACACGATGGGATTCTCCGGGAATCTGTTCGCTACGGGGGAGAATGGCTTCTACCTTGCCAAGATTGACGGTCGCTGAGCCGTGATCGAGTCGCGTGACGGCTCCTGTCATCAATTGTGACTGAAGCTCGGTGTATTCGTCGAACAATTGGTCGCGTTCCGCTTCGCGGATACGCTGAATCATCACTTGTTTTGCGGTTTGAGCGGAGACGCGTCCGAGTAAATCACCGAGAACATCGGCGTCGAGAACTTCTCCGCCACAAGTGACGGTTGCTTCTCCTGTATCACGATCAATCTCAACAGCCACTTCCTCTTCTTCGCCAAAGTGTTTTCGCGCAGCGGACAAGATGGCCTGTTCGATGCCTTCGAAGACCGTGTTTTTGTCGATGTTCTTGTCGCGATGAAGGACGTCAACAATTCGTAATAACTCGTTGCCGTTCATGTCCGCCTCGTCTTGAGTGTTTCGCGGGATTGGTCAATCCCGATGTGATCTCGTCTTCCGAACGAATTGATGTCTTCGATTCGGAAGTGTTACCTCTCTTTGGAATGTGTTCAGTCCAATAAAAAAAGCGGGCCCTCGCCCACTTATCAGGAGACCCTCTTCGCAAAGAGTCTCTTCCCCACCGCGTGAAATTCACGCGAATACAGGTATGCCAGTCATTCAGATCCGCTGGGGCTTAAAACATGTTATTGCCTTGTAGGACTGAGTAACAGTCAAGCAAATGCCGGACTGTTGCTGGATAGATGGACATTCCACATCCACGAGCAGAATCATTTCTGTCGCAGATGTAAATGTATCGGTGCAGCTTAGTGATGTCAAGTTGCCCAACTTTTGGCTGGATTAAGGAGATCGAATCGTGAGAGATCTCTCTCTAGGTCCAAAAAAAATGCCAGACTGGTCTGGAGGCAATTTTCAGATCTCTCTAATATGCACGACTGTAAGGAGGCTTTTGGGGCCCTCTCTTGATCAATATTCTTCATGGTGGAAGACAATGCTGAAATCACTCTCTCTGGCGACTGCTACACTTTTACTATTGGGGACAATTGTTCACGCTCAGCCGAACCGTAATGTTCCCGGTCTTCCGGCTGCTGCTCCCAATGTGAATCCCGAACACGAGAACAGTAAGAAACAGGCCGAACAAGCCTATCGATCGGCTCAGTTCATCAAGGTTGAAGAATTGACTTCAAAAGTGATCTCGGAGAATTCCAAGGATCATGTCGCTTTGTACCTGAGAGGAAGTGCTCGGGTGGAATTGGGAATTCGTACTCGCGACGTTCCCAGGATTCGTCAAGGGATTGCCGATTGCCGTGGTGCGATTCTGCACGATACACAGAATCAGTCGATGTACTACTTACCTTACCTGTACGGAATGTCAAATCTGGCCAAGCTGGAGTCTCGACCACAACATGCCGATGTGGCGATTCAGGTCGCGACTTCGACATTGGCGGAATCAGAAGACCGAGGCGAAGATCGGGCCAATCTGATTTATCAACGAGCCTATGCCCAACAATCCAAAGGGGATTTTGACGCGGCCACGCGCGACTACCAAGCAGCCATCAAAGAGTTTCCCGCTCATCTCGGAGCTCACGTTGCACTTGCAGAAGTGTTCGTGAAAGCCGGGAAAACGGAGGAAGCAAAAGCCGCTTTTGCCTCAGCTTTGGAAACTTTCCCCGATAGCCCGCTCATTTACAACAATCGTGGCATGTTTCTTCAACAGCAAAACATGCACGAAGAAGCGGTCCAAGATTTCACCGCTGCACTTAAAAATGATGCGAACTATTACACCTCTTATACCAATCGAGGGTTCTCATTGGTACAGCTTGGCAATCCGACCGCTGCTGTCATCGATTACAACGAGTCGCTCAAGCGAAATCCCAATCAGGCGGAAGTCTATCGTCTGAAAGCTTCGGCGAATTTGGCGCAGGGGAAAGCGGACGAGGCTATTGCCGATTATCAGCAAATGGTCAAAATGGATCCCAAACGAGCGGTTGCCAAAGCCGAACTGGGATTTGCGCAATTCTTTGCAGGTGATTATCAGTCGGCATTCGACTCGTTGACAGCCGCCAAACAAGCCGATGCGAATCTGCGATACGTCGATCCTTGGCGCTATCTTGCATTGGCTCGACTGGGGCAAGAAGACAAAGCCAAAACCATTTTTACTGACAGTCTACAAAAGATTGCCGTCCAACGTGATTGGATCGATACCCTGATTTGTTATCAAGCAGGGACGATTGAAATGCGTGATTTGGCAGCTTCAATGTCTCAAACAGATGAGAATATGAAAATCTCGCAGCAATGTGAGGCCGACTTCTTCACAGCCCATCGTCTGTTAAAAGAGAATGAAGGCGGAAAAGCTCGTGAGCATTTCCAGAAAGCCATCGATTCCGGCAAGAAGCATCTGTCGGCTTATCGTGGTGCTCGCTACGCTCTGAAGCAGTTTGAAACCGCCAGCAGCGATGATTCAGGCCCCAACTGAATTGTGATACAAGAGTGATACCAAAAGTAAAACGAGCCTTCGGCATGTTTGTCGAAGGCTCGTTTTTTTTGTGATCTGGTTCGGATCAATATTGCCAAGGAGCATATCCTCTGCAGGTGATGTAGACCGAGTAGTAGCAGGGGACGTAGTCTCCCCATGTTTGAGAGAAATTACATCAGTCGTGAGCAGCATCCGAACAAACATCCATGTATGCTTCAGTCTTTGATCCTGCGGACATGATGCCTAGGACCATCGCCAGTAGTGACGCTTTAAGAATTGCTTTCTTCAACATTGTTTCTCCAAAAGGTGAGGGGGATTATAGTTGGGGATAATTGATCAACATTAAACATCTGTGGAATGTTCAATACGGGAATCGGTGGGGGAGATGCCAACCTTGGCAGTCCAGGTAGTAGCTCCAAGAGCAACTGTAGTGAAAATAGCTTGGATTCGGGAACATGTACTCGCAGAACTGGGATGACGAAGCTGCACAGTAATCGTAATAGGCTTCCGATTTCTTGGCAGAGACAGTTGTGAAAATGCTTAGTATCAGTACGAGGAAAGCGATTCTCAGCGGGAATTTCTTAATCATGGAATATTCTTTCTGTTTCAGGAAGTAGTTCTCGGAAGTGGGGATCAGATCGCACTGATAGAACCTTCCGACTTCGCGATATCTTAAAGATGCGCGGCGTTACGTAAAAATTATCAGCGCACAAAAAAACTCCTCGCGAGAGGCGAGAAGTTTCATTGATTTCAGCGGGAAATGGCGTTAATCAAGCGCCTTGAATGACTACGGCAGACGATTGCCCCATGCGTGTCGTGTTGACGTTGATGAAGGTCTTGTTGTCCGTTTTCAGGAGTTCATTAGCCACGACATTCAATTTGCACTCAGCATCGGGGGTCTGATAGTTCAGTGTGTAAGGAACAACACCTTGTTGCAGCCCCAGAAGTGAGGCGGCAAGTTCTTGAGCACCGCAGCCTGCGCCCGAATTTCCGGTGAAACTTTTGATGGCCGTCACGGGAACTTCTGCTCCATATGAGCCCATTGCAGCCTGGATTCCCTTGGCTTCCGCAAGGTCTTCGACGATGGTTCCACGACCGTTGGCGTTGATATGGCCAATCTCTTCGGGACTCAGTCCGGCTTTCGCGATGGCGGTTTTAATGGCATTACTGGTGGCTAGCTCGATGTTGCCGGTCCGCGGGCTTGTTTTGTAAACGGCACAGCTCGCTCCGGTTCCCAAGATACGACCGTAGATTTTGGCTCCACGGGCCTTTGCATGTTCTTCTTCTTCCAAGACCAGTGTGCAAGCGCCTTCTGCGGGGACGATTCCCGTACGACTGGCATCGAACGGTCGCGAACGACTGGCAGGATCGCCTTCATTAGCAGCCAAGGTATCGTGCAGAGCGGAGTGCATCGATCGAACTGGATGCACGAACGTGCCCGTCGAGCCAGTCAGCATGACATCGGCACTCCCGCGTAAAATGATGCGGCACGCTTCCGACATGGCCAGATTTGCAGAGGCTTCGTCTTCGGTGAGTGAATTGCTGGGGCCACGAGCATCGAGAAAGATCGCGATGTGGCAGGCAGGCATGTTCGGCAAGTAGCGTAACAGCCACAATGGGTCCATCTTGCTGATGCCGTCTGTTCCCCATCGATCATACTGGAACGCATGCTCGGGAGTATCGTCGGTGCAGTTGAAGCAACCGTATTGCAGATCGTCGGGAGGTGAGCATATCAATCCTGCACCGAAATCGATTCCCATGCGTTGAGAATTGATCTCTTCCAAATTGAGCCCGGAATGTTCGGCGGCCATCAACGCGGAAGCCGCACCGAGTTGAATTTCCCGGCACATCACCTTCAGGCTTTTGCGCTGTTCTTTTTCGGTGAAGAATTTCTTTTTGATGGTGTCTTTATTGAATCCAGAAACCTCACCCCCAATGTCACCCGGACAAGCGGATCCATTCAAGAGCTCAAGCGGTTTGATTCCGCTGACGCCTGTGGAGAGATTGTTCCAGAATTCCTCACAACCAATGCCGGCCGAACTGAGGATCCCCATCCCCGTGATCACGACCCGGCGGTCGGATTCTCCAAATGCATTCATGAATTTTTATACCAGACAGAGAGTGTCTGCCCCGCGTGACTCCCGCCCAAAGGGAGTTTCAAGGCAGACGACAAGTCAATAATTGTCTTTTCGGCTTTTGATATCGCTCACCGTTATCAAGAGCTTTAACTATGAGAGTTGATTATCCCGAATTTCGCAAGTGATGGCGTTTCCCGCTCGATTTCCACCAGATTTCTCAGACATCTGAGTCCGGTTGTGGCGGTTATGGACCCGGATGAGTGAATCCACGCTTTTGTGAGTACCAATCAGGCGATTGGCAACGAATTCACCGGTTCGTCATTATTCTCCGGCCGTCCCTCAATGTAAAACCAGTTATGAGCGGGTTCCAGAATCTGTTGAACTTCTTTGGCCAATTGTAAATCCAGCGGTTTCTCGGCCCATTCGGCCCATTGAGCGATTCGTTTTGGATTGGCCGATCCTGTCACACAGGTGGTCATATCGGGGTTGGCAATCGAGAATTGTAGGGCCAATTGAGCAAGATCGACGCCCGCCTGTTCGCAATGCCGGGCGGCTTTCGCACATGTTTCTCGGACGATGGGAGTCGCTTTATGCCAAGGTGGTAGAGGTGCATTTGTCAGTAATCGAGCTGAAAATGGTGCCGCATTCATGATGCCGACACTTTTTTCTTTCAGATAAGGGACTTGGTCGGCAAACATGGTGTTTTGGAGTGTGTAGTGATTATAGGAAAGCACGACATCCAAGTCGGTTTGTTCGAGCACAAACTGGAAGTTGTTCATGGGATAGCCACTGATACCAACGAAGCGAACTTTTCCTTTTTCCTGTTCTTTCCGCAATGCCGGCAATGTCTCATCGACAATCTGTTGTCGGTCAACGAATTCAATGTCGTGGCAGAGGCAGATGTCGAGGTGATCGACGCCCATCCGTTCGAGAGAGATATCAACACTCTCTTCGACCCGTTTGGCAGAAAAGTCAAAGTGCTTCCCCGCGTAACGCCCTAGCTTTGTTCCTAGAATGTAGCTGTCCCGTGGGATCTCCCGCAGTGCGACTCCCAACATCACTTCCGACATTCCCCGACCGTAAAACGGAGAGGTGTCGATGAAGTTCATGCCGCACTCGAGGGCAACATGAACGGCACGCAAGGCTTCGTTGATGTCAACTTCACGAAACTCCTGTCCGAGTGACGAGGCCCCAAAGCTGACGACCGGTAGAGACAGGCCGGTGTTGCCAAGATTACGATGTTCCATGGTTTAGATATCTGATCAAAATTTAGATTGGGATGTCTGTCAGGTACGACAACCGACGACGAGCAGCACATTCGCCCACAGAGCTTGCTCGGCGGTCTGGATTGTCAGCACATGGTCGGGCGATTTCACCGCGTCGTAGAACTCCCATTTGTCGATGGGATCCAGCTCGATGGAGAGTTCTTCTTGCGTAAGAATCTCACGGTACTCAGCCCAAATCGGAGGTTCCCCTTCTGCCGCGTAAGGGTCATCAGGGGGAATTCCCATCGTGTGGACACCATCCACCGGCAATGCACTGAGCACGGCTTTCAAAACATCGGGAACACCAACAAGTCCGGGTGACAGGTTTAATGAAACGAGTTCCGCGTTGGGACCGAGTGTTGTCGATGCGGGGTAGTTGCCGTCGGCGATCAGGACTTTCGCGTGGTGCCCTGCCCGTCCGAGCACTTCGTTGATCTTTGGGTGGATCAATGTGTGTTTGAGCATGATAAATGCTTTCCTACTAGATGAAGTCGTCACTTACATGCCGGCACGAAGTGCTTCGAGATGTTTCACGAAGTGAACTTTCAGAATTTCGGTGTAAGTATCTGTGTGGTCTTCCAGAATTTTACGAACGGCGGGGCCGTATTCGGGATGAGTCAGTACCGATCCGAAGGTGCAATGCAGGATCTGTCGTCCTTCTTTGGTGAAGCCCTTTCCTTCAGGAACTTCATCCCAGATTTCCAGATACTCGCGTTCCAGTTCTTCGAGCGAAACAGAGTCGTCGGCCGGAGGAGCCGAGTCCAACGTAGCCGACACATGGTAGGTCGCTTTGTCGGTTTCGTAGCGATCCCGCGCGAAATTGATGATGGTGCGAAACAAGGCTTCATCGTGTCGAACCACGACTCGCAGCGCCTCCAGATAGCTCGTTCCCGCAGTTTTTACGTGGAAACGGCCTTTGGTGGCTCGTGCCAGAGCCGGGTACATAGACAGTTTGTCCGAGCCTGAATGTAGGCTGATTTTGTACGGTCCCAATAATTCGGCGATGGCAGAGTGATCGTGCAGTGATTTCTCCAATGCTTCCAAGTCGCCTTTGAAATCGACTCCTTTTTCAAAGTCTCCCAAAAAACGAGGAGCCAGACTGACCAGCTTCATCCCTTGGTCGAGACACCGGTGAGCGACAATATAGTGTTCTGCTAATGTCGTCGGTTGCTCGGTTTCATCGACGCTCAATTCAATCTCGAAGTCTTGCCCCAAGTCGGTACAGACTTTGGCGATGTAGTCAGAAAGTTCAACAGCCTTGTTGACTGCCACACCATATTTGACGGCGGCTCGCAAGCAGGCTTCTTCATCGATGGTGAGCTTGGTGCCGGTTGAGAGATCAATCTCTTGACCAAGATAGCTATCGACCCATTCGACTCCGCTTAGCTCTGCATGTTTGGCTTTGAGTTCTTCGAGTGAGTAGCCATCGGCCTGTTCATCGACGTGATCAGAAGGATCAATCGTGAAGAACGTGAAGCCGGCGGCAGCCGTGATGTCAACATCGTTGGGGACTTTGAGGTGATCGGCATCAGCACCCGTGATGCGATTCCAACCCGCTTTAGCCATATCTTCAAGGGCATCGGACATCACGCCTTCAGGCGTACGCTGTGTGCGGGTCATCTCTCGAATGGATTGTTGAGGATAAATCGCTTCGATTTCTCCGCCTGCGGCGATCATCGAGGCGACGTGTCCGGGGGTCGCCAATCCAATACGGTCTCCGAAGCCGAAGCTCGGTTTGAGTCCTAAGGTGACTGCTTTCGACATGATATTGCTTTCCAGGGAAGATTGTCTGAGTGTATGGTGCGATGCGTGATCACTGGCATTCGGCCCGGCGATCTTACGATCACGACTTCTTGATAATACTCGCTGTTCAATGTGATTCGTACCCGCCCGCAGTGCTTGCGCACTTGCGGCTTTGTTACCACCAAGATTGCCGATGCGAGTTGTTCTCTGTTTACTTCAAATATTTGTTGTACGCTTCGATGGTTTGTTTAGCCGCGTCGTCGGGATTCGGCCAAGGGAACGCTTCTGCGGAGGCGTATTTGTCGTAGCCGATTTCTTTGAGAGCCGCAGCAATCGGTTCGTAATCCATGTGTCCGTTGCCGGCTGGCTTGCGACTGGAATCGACAAAATGGACGTGGCCAATGTGCTTGCCACCGGCTCTCAAGCCATGAGCGATATCGTCTTCTTCAATGTTCATATGGAACAGGTCAGCCAAGAGAACCACATTGGCGATGCCCGCTTGTTCAAGGAAATTTGCACCATCCGACATCGTGCAAATCAGGTTTGTTTCATAACGATTGAGGGGCTCGTAGATGAGCGGGATATTGTATTGAGACGCATGCTGGCCCAACTCTTTCAATGCGTCTGCCAGCCAGCCAAGAGCCTGCCCTTTCGTGACATTGCCTCCCCAGTTGCCCTGCATCGAACCGATGATGGCCGGTGCTCCAAATGGGCCACCCAAGTCGATCATCGTTTTTACGAATTGGATCGCTTGTGAGCGTCTCTCAGCATCAGGATCGGTGAGAGACAGTTTCTGAATCACCATTCCCGCACCCGTGCCGACGGCAGCGAGATTGAGATTGTGCTGCTCCAGCAATGCCTTCAGCTCTGCAGGATCGACGGCATCGGGGCCAGGCGCAAACAATTCAATGGCATCGTAGTCCAGGTCGGCTGCCTTTTGACAAGCGGCAGGGAGATCGTGCCAGAAGACAAACGGGCCGCCTTCGGCTTCTTTAACGAGACTCACGGTGACTGCTGATTTCATAGTATTGTCATTTTCGTTTCGAGAATAATTTGAATTTGAGCCGCCGGCGCAAGCCAGCAGGGGACGATGAGTGTCAGATTTGCTTATTGAGTTCTCTTCACTGCGGTGCAATCGATTGCAGGTATCGAGCCCGCAGTCGCACCATCTCTTTGAGCTTGTCTGGTTCTGATTCGGCCAGATTGGTTGTTTCACCGGGATCGTTTTCCAGATCGACCAGAAACATTCCATCGACAGTATTAACAGGCTGTTTGCTGACGGTGTCGCGAGGATTGCCCAAGAGCTTCCAGTTACCACGGCGGACGGCCCATTGTGGTTTGTTGCCGCCTCCCATGTGCCAATAGAAGGCGGGATGAGGTGAATCACTATCCTGCATGATGACATTCTTCAGGCTTTTCCCATCGAAGCGATGTCCGTTGGGAACGGGGATGTTGCACATGTCGGCCAATGTGGGGAACCAGTCGCAACCGGTTCCGAGTTGATTGCGAACTTCTCCTGTGGGAATATGGCCCGGCCAAGAGATGATGGCGGGAACTTTCAAACCACCTTCAAAGAGACACGCTTTCGCACCACGATTGATGCCCGCATTTCCGCCGCCGAAATGAGTTCGCTCTTCGGTCGAGTGTCCATGATCGGATTGATAGACGACGATGGTGTCGTCGGTCAGTTTGAGTTGATCGAGGGTCGATAACACCTGCCCGATGCGTTCATCGGTGGTCGAGACAAACGAGCCGTATAAATTGCGAGGATACGGAACGTCTTTGTATTGTTCTCTCCACTTGTCGGTTGCTTGTAGAGGGTAATGAGGTGTGTTGATGGCCCAGTAGATGAAGAATGGCTTATCGCTTTTCTCCGTCAGAAACTTTTCTGTCTCTTTGACCATCAGGTCCGGGAAGAATTGTCCATCTGCAAAGACTTCTTCTCCGTTACGCCATAAGTCGTGGCGGTTGGGACCATTCCAATAAAAGAAATGGGAATAGTTATCAATGCAGCCACCCATGTGGCCGAACGAGTGATCGAACCCCTGCCCGTTCGGCATTGTTTCGGGAGTGTAGCCGAGATGCCATTTGCCGATATGAGCCGTCCGATATCCCGCTTCCTTGAAGAAATCCCCCATCGTGATTTCCTCGGTCGGCAATCCCGGTTTCCCCTGTTCAGAGGAGACGTTCGAGGGAACGCCGACTCTCAGCGGAAAACGCCCCGTGATCATTCCGGCTCGTGAAGCCGAGCAAATGGCCGATGGTGCATAAAACTGTGTGAACCGTACTCCTCGCTCGGCAAGACCATCCAGATTGGGCGTGATCAGATCTTTGGAACCGTAACAGTTCAGGTCCAGTGTCCCTTGATCATCGGTGTAGATGACAATCACGTTCGGTCGATCCGCGGCATTGAGGACAAAGCTCATCGACAACGCGATCAACGCCAGAAATTTTGTCATGCGACTCATGTGCGGTTCTCCGTGTGTGCGAAGTTCAGGACTTTTACTCGTCCACTTCGATGATCGCCTTTACCACGCCCGTTTCGGGTTTGGTGTACGATTCAAAGTTGCCAATCAGATCGTCGAAGGCTGTGCGGTGTGTGATCCAGGGATCGGTGTTAATGCGACCCTGTTCGATATGCTCGATGATGTCGTCGAAATCTTGCGAATGTGCGTTCCGAGACATCAAGATCGACATTTCTTTCCGATGTGGGATCGGATGTCGAAAGGAGACCTCTTCGGTTGTGATACCGACAAATACCAACGAGCCGGTATGAGCCACATAGTTGACGGCGTTCGACATCGATTTGTTGTTTCCAGTCGCATCGACTACCAACTCGAACAAATGACCGTCTGTAATGTCCTGCATCTTCACAAAATCAGCTTCTTCCCCGGTGAATTGCATTGTCTCGTCAACGCCCATCGTTGCTTTGCAAAATTCAAGACGGCCCTCATTCATGTCGAGCACAGTGATATGGCTGCCTCGAATTTTGAGAAATTCGATGACCGACAATCCAATCGGTCCGGCACCGATGACCATCACGTGGTCTTCTTTGGTGGGATTGCCTCGATTGACGGCGTGACAGCCGATGGCGAGCGTTTCGACGAGGGCAAGTTGTTCGAATTCGAGAGACTTGGCTTTGTGCAGCTTTCTGGCGGGGAGTTTGAAGAAGGGACGCAATCCGCCGTCTTTGTGGACTCCCAGAACTTCCAGGTCTTCGCAGCAGTTGGCTCGTCCTCGTTTGCTGGCAAAGCTTTCCGGGTTGTTGATGTACGGTTCCACCGAGCAGCGATCACCAACGGCAACATTGGTGACATCCGGGCCGACTTCCACCACTTCGACGCCCAATTCGTGGCCGGGAATTCGCGGATAACTGAAAAATGGCATCTTACCGAGATATCCACTGATATCTGTGCCGCAAATGCCGACATTATGAACACGGACGATGGCTTCGCCAGCATTCGCTGATTCCGGTTGAGGAATGTCGATTCTCTTAAAGTGTTTAGGTTCTTCGAGTTGGATCGCCTTCATGGCTCTATTCACAGAAAAAATGAGGATGAGTGAGAATGATTGGCGTGAGATATTCGTCAAGATTGCGCCTAATCGGGTAACCAAGTCTAACGTCCTAAGACTCTCGCGAAAAGGATCGACATTGATGATTGTCAGAACAGGATTTGCGTGTTCCTTGACAGTCTTTTCGGCGATTGCGTACCATGCGTCGTCGTCATCGCATCCCTGATGTGAGAAAATCTGCTGTCTCGATGAGCAATGACTGTTCGAGAGACGGTGTTTTCGCTTATTTCAGAGGGTTTTGAGGTGTATCCGTCCGATGAGGGATACATTCAGTCCTCTCCACACTTTTTCAGTGAAGTTCGAGATCATGGCAGTTCCCAAGAGAAAAATTTCAAAACAACGTAAGCGCAAGCGTCGCAGTCACATGGCAGTGACGGCTCCGCAATTGTCTTACTGTCCTCAATGCAGCACCAAGATCCCTTCCCATGTCGTTTGTCCGACATGTGGACACTACATGGGACGTACCTTGGTTGAGACTGAGGACTAATCCAAGATGCGGATTGCATTGGATGCGATGGGTGGCGATCACGCGCCCGCTCCGAACGTCGAAGGCGCGCTCACAGTTCTCGCTGATCACCCCGAGATGGAAGTCTTGTTGGTGGGAGACGAGAAGCTGATTGAGCCGTTGCTCGCTGACGCAGATAGCTCGCTCACGTCTCGGATCAAGGTGATTCATACCGACGAAGCGGTCGGCATGCATGAAAAACCGACCGAAGCGCTGCGAAAAAAACCAAACAACTCCATTGCGGTTTGTTGGCGGTTGATGGCCGAAAAAAATGTCGATGCGGTCGTCAGTGCGGGCAATACCGGTGCGGTCGTCGCGGCAGGTTTGCGAACTCGTTTGTTCCTGAAAGGGGTCAAACGTCCGGGGATCGCAGTTGCATTGCCAACCATTAAAGGTCGGTCGATTCTGATGGACGTGGGAGCCAATCCTGCCGCTCGTCCCGAGCATTTGCTGCAATATGCCGTCATGGGTGGTTTGTATGCCCGCGAAATGCTGAAAATTGAATCACCACGGATTGGGTTGATGAACATCGGCAGCGAAGACAGTAAAGGGAACGATCTTTATCGCGAATCGCATGCTCTGATGCAAAGTTTTCCTCTGGGAGGAGAATATGTCGGAAATGTCGAAGGGCGTGGATTGTACCAGGGGGAAGCCGATGTCCTTGTTTGCGAGGGTTTTGTCGGCAATGTGGTACTGAAAGTCTCTGAAGGTATGGCCGAGTTTATGATGAAACGCATCGGTCATGCGGTCTTGGAGAGTCTCGATCAGGAAAAAGAACGCGCCGGCAAAGCGATGCACGATCTGGCACAACAATATCACTATCAAGAAGCGGGTGGTGCTCCCCTGTTAGGGATCGATGGAACCTGCATTATCTGTCACGGTTCGAGTGATGGCCGAGCCATCGCCAATGCCTTGCGAGTCTCTGAGGCGCTGAAAGATCGAAATTTGAACGATCAAATCGTCGAGCATCTCGCACAGATTAAAATCGAACAACACTGAAATCGAGCAACGCTAAATGGAAGACTGATCAGGCGATTTGTCGAGGATTTGGTTTCGCCTCTGTAAATGGAGTTTAAGATGACGAAAACGGCTTTTCTCTTTCCCGGTCAAGGCGCTCAACATGTCGGTATGGGAAAGATGCTGCGTGAGCAATTCCCGGCTGCCAAGGCACTCTTCCAACAAGCGAACGAGATTCTCGGCTTCGACCTCGAAACATTGTGCGTCGATGGTCCGCAAGAACATCTTGACGCCACCAATAACAGTCAGCCCGCGTTATTCGTAACGAGCTTGATGGCGTTGGAGATGGTGAAAGCCGAGTCTCCTCAACTGATCGACCAAGTGACGGCTGCTGCCGGGTTGAGCTTGGGAGAATACACAGCTTTGGTCTTCGCTGGGGCAATGAGTTTTGAGGACGGCTTGCGATTGGTTCGCAAACGAGGCGAAGCGATGCAAGCCGCCGCCGATGCGACTCCTTCGGGAATGGTGAGCATTCTTCTGTTAGATGTGGAGAAGGTGCAGGAAATCTGCGATCAAGCCAGCTCCGCAGGACACATTCAGATTGCCAACTTTTTGTGTCCCGGAAATACCGTCGTTTCCGGTGATCGAGCCGCCTGCGAAAAAGCCGCCGCATTAGCCGAAGAGGGAGGCCGTGCGATACCGCTCTCCGTCGCGGGAGCTTTTCATACGCCCATTATGCAATCAGCCGTCGAAGAACTGAAAGCCGCACTTGCCGATGTGGAAATTCAATCACCGAGAATTCCGGTGATTTCCAATGTGGATGCCCAATCGCATTCCGATCCTGCTGAAATCAAAGAGTTGTTAATTCAGCAGGTGGTGAGTCCGGTGAAGTGGGAAGAATCCATTCGATTATTACTGAATGATGGATATGAAGAGTTTTATGAAATCGGTCCCGGAAAGGTGCTAACGGGCCTGATGAAGCGAATTTCCCGAAAAACCCCCTGCACACCCAAAAACGATTCCTGAAAACCGCTTGGAGTTGACGTAAACCCCTGTCACTGCGCTTGATCCGTTTGTCAGAGGTGTGCTACAACTTGAAGAACCAACTTGGTAGATACCGAAACAAGAGGTTTCGGATTTCGGCCGGATGTGAATTCTGTATCTCCAGAATCAAATGGAGTTTACATCGTTCACGAAAGCCGTTATATCTGCCCACCTATATGGATGTCGGAACTATTATTATCCGGCGAAAAACTGTCCTGGGAGGATATGAAACGTGGCCAATCTGGAAAACCTGGAAGACAAGGTCATCAACATCGTTTCCGAGCAATTGAGTGTCTCGAAAGACGAAATTACGCTGACAAGTAACTTCATCGACGATTTGAAAGCCGACTCGCTCGATCTCGTCGAATTGGTGATGGAATTCGAAGACGAATTCGGTATCACCGTTCCCGACGATGATTACGAGAAAATTCGTACCGTCGGCAATGCCATCGAATACATTAGGGAAAAGGCTTCCGAATGACCCGGCGAGTTGTGGTGACGGGAACCGCCGTCGTCACTTCCCTCGGTTGTGAAGTTGCTGATTTCTGGGATCGCATCTGCGCGGGTAAAAGTGGCGTTGGGCCGGTAAGGCGTTTTGATTGCTCCGAATTCAAGGTGCGGTTCGGTGGCGAATTGCGCGACTTTGATGCATCCGAACATATCGATGTCAATCCCAAACAGTTGCGAAGGCTTGATCGCTTCGTTCAGTTTGCGCTGGTCGGTGCTCAGAAAGCCATTGCCGAATCTGAAATCGATTTCACGCAAGGTGATCCCTATCGCTATGGCGTTCTCGTGGGGTCGGGAATTGGCGGCCTGAACGAGATTGAAGCCCAGCACGAAGTGCTGTATGGCACTGGTCCGTCACGTGTTTCGCCGTTCATGATTCCCAAATTGATGATCAATGCGGGCAGCGGAAACATCTCCGTTAATTGGCAACTCAAAGGTCCAAATTCGACCGTCGCGACAGCGTGCGCTTCTGCAACAAACGCCATTGGCGACGCTTTCAAGCTGATCCAGCACGGTGTTGCCGATGTCATGGTCACCGGGGGAAGCGAATGTGCTCTCACTCCGATGGGGCTCTCCGGCTTCGCTCGTATGAAGGCACTTTCCACACGCAATGAAGACCCGGAAACGGCCAGTCGTCCCTGGGATAAAAGCCGTGACGGATTTGTGATGGCAGAAGGTGCGGGAATCATTGTGCTCGAAGAGTATGAGTTTGCCAAAGCTCGCGGAGCAACGATTCTTGCTGAGCTTGTCGGCTATGGCATGTCGGCTGACGGTTCGCATATCACGGCTCCCGATCCTGAAGGTCGCGGGGCAGCGATGGCGATGAAGTTTGCTGTTAAAGATGCTGGTATTACTCCCGATCAAATTAATTACATCAATGCCCACGGAACGAGCACTCCTTTGGGTGATGTTGCCGAGACGAGGGCCATTAAATCGGTATTCGGGACTCACGCGGATAAATTGTTGGTATCCTCAACGAAAAGTCATACCGGTCATCTGATTGGGGCCTCGGGAGGAGTTGAGTTTGTGGTTTGCGTGCAGGCTCTGAAAGAACAAATTGCACCTCCGACCATCAATCTCGATAACCCTGATGACGAATGCGACCTCGATTACGTACCTCACGAACCACGATCAGCCCAGCTCAACTATGTCCTAAAAAACAGCTTCGGCTTCGGCGGTCACAATGCCTGCCTAGTGCTCAAAAAAGCCGAGTAGATTTCTGGGGCATTTTTCTTTGTGGGTTAACGGCTTCGCTCTGGTTGCGATTTGACGTACAATGCCAGGATTACTTGGCAAGGAATTCATCGCATGAACTCAGACCCTCTTCCTCGCGAAGAATTGATCGAGCAGGTCTATTTCTTTCGGACCTATCGAGAGCGTTTAGCTCAGAATCTTCCCGCACAGGAAATCTTGGAGACAATCCGCGAAGAGATCCTCGCCACCACACGCATGCCTTTCGCGATCGATTTTCTTTACGATGAAATCAAGCTGCATGGAAAAATCAGCACTGGTATGGAACGGCTCTCGCATTACTTCAGGCCGTTTCAAACCTGTGTCATGTCGGCTGCTGAAGAGGATAAAGCACGTTTCGATTTGCCGATTGCCTTACAGATTCTGGAGCGGGAAGCAGAATATCTTTGTGGCGAACCGAAGCCCGCCGGCTTGTTCATTTTTCAATTTGAATGTATTTCACGTAATCGCATCGGGTATGAAGCAGGATTGACGGCCATTTCCGAAGATCCGTTCTTCTCGCAGGATTGGCGAGAGTGGGTGAAGATGGTGAAAAGAAGTTTGGGAACTCGCGACTTTTCCGACTTTATTTACCTCTACTCTGAGTTTGCTTTGGGCGAGCATCGTCGTCAGCAGCGGGACGAAGAAGCCACTTTGGATCGGCCCATGTTGTTTGATGTCCAGGAAGGCCGCATTGCAAAAGCCAATCGGTCGAACGATCCGCTTTACATGTTCGCCGCGCTCCAGAGACATCTCAATTATCCGATTGTTCCCAGAAGCAAGGGGAGGTCTGATGAGTCTCCGTTTCCACCTGCACTCGAAGCGCGCCTCACACGTATTGAGAAACGCATTCAGTTAATCGAAATGGAGCAGAAGAACTCAGTCGATCTATCGGAGTTTTATCAGAAACCAACCGATTTCGGAGAAGAAACCTCACCCTGAGAGAAGCCACTTATCTTCAAACGGATTCGATATCCGCTTCGGTTAAGCAAACCATTAAATGATAGAGTTGTTTTTCTTCGCACGCTTGCTTGAAAGCGTCGCTCATGGCATCGACCGTTTGATCGTCCCACTCGATGAAAATCTTCCGAGCCCCTTTTTTTCCGGAGGCTTGTGTGATCGTTCCCGTCCAGCCAGCAATCGAGTGCTCGGGAAGATCGGGCGCGTTGACGCCGTCTATAACTTGTACTGATGTTCCGGCAGAAAAGTCAGCGGCCATGGCCGTCACTCCATTGTCGACATTGCAGTGAGTCAGGCGGAAATTGTGGGAATCGAACGCCTGATTTGATTCCAGAATGTAACGGATCCGACGCGCGGAGTGAAGTTGTTCTTGGATTCTCTTTTGGGATGTGTGCGGTGAGACTCTATCTTTCTGTGTGGAAAAGGCTTACGTCGTGTCGGTGCTGTGAGAAATTTTAGTTTTTTAGAGAATACTGAAGATCGGATCGTGACGGTTACCTCTTGACCAATCAAGTTTCCCCGTTTATGCTGACGAAGATATCAACGGGTGCTATTGTGTTCGCCGGAGGATCCTAACCTCTGACGATACCCGCCTTTGCGAACACAACAGCGACAGACCCCCCTGAAAGGATTGCGCCCATGCTGACATTGTTTAGCCAACCACGTCGAACTCAAGGTCGTTTTTGTGATGGTCTGCAAAGGCGTGACTTTCTCAAGATCGGTGGTTTTGCATTTGGTGGTCTTGCCAATCTCGGCCTGCCACAAATTTTGAGCGCCTCTTCCGCCAATGCAAGTTCGCACTCACAAAAATCAGTGATTCACGTTTTCCTGGGTGGTGGACCGCCTCATCAGGACATGTGGGAAATCAAGACCGACGCTCCCTCAGAGTTTCGAGGTGAGTTCGCTCCAATCTCGACGGCTGTTCCCGGAATTCAAATCGGTGAAGTCTTTGAAGGAATCGCTGCTCGCATGGATAAGTGTGTGGCCATTCGCAGTGTCGTCGGCAACTCGGGAGCGCATGATGCTCACCAGTGTCTCACCGGATATGATCGCCGGTCGCTCACCTCGATTGGCGGACGGCCAAGCATGGGGTCTGTCTTGGCGAAATTGCAGGGATCACTCAGCCCTTCCATTCCTCCCTCGGTTGCTTTGGCAGAACAAACACGGCATGTCCCGTGGTCAGAACCAGGCCCATCAGGCTACCTCGGTCCCGCGTTTCAAGCGTTTCGTCCGAACGGTCAAGGTATGGACGATTTGACTCTCAATAACATTACGCTCGAACGATTGCAGGACCGAAAAGAATTACTTCGTGGGCTCGATACCCTCAAACGGTCAGCCGATGTGGGTGGAATGCTCGATGGCGTTGATGCTTTTACAGAAGCCGCATTTGGTGTGTTGACATCAAGTCAGCTCGCGGATGCGTTGGATTTATCCAAAGAAGATCCCAAGGTTCGCGCCCGTTACGGTGATGGAAAACCCTACCAATATCAATACGATGGTGCCCCCACCTGTAACGATCACCTGTTGATCGCCAGACGGCTGGTCGAAGCCGGCGTTCGTTCCGTGACTCTCAGTTATGGTCGCTGGGACGCTCACAGCAATAACTTTGATCTGGTGCGCGATCATGGTGGTAAGCTGGATCGTGGATTATCGGCTCTCATCGATGATCTTGAAGAACGGGGTCGTCTCGACGATACGACCATCGTTGTTTGGGGAGAGTTCGGCCGAACTCCGCGAGTCAATCAAAATGCCGGACGAGACCACTGGCCAAAAGTCAGTTGTTGTTTATTGATCGGCGGCGGTATGCAGACTGGTCAAGCGATTGGAGCGACCAACCGGCTGGGTGAACATGCAGCTGAGCGTCCCGTCGATGTGCAGGAAATTCTCTGCACGATCTACCACAATCTGGGAATTGACGTGATGAATACCACGATTCCCGACCCCACGGGACGCCCGCAATTTTTGCTCGATGTTCGAGAGCCCATGAAAGAACTCGTCTGAGTAAAATTGACTAGAAATCTCAGGCACCGAATGTTTCATTCGGTGCTTTTTTATGCGCTGGATGTGATGTCTCGGGCGACATAACGACCCTCGAAGACGCAGGGATTCTGGACAAGTTGCGGGAGGATAATTAAGGGGGCCAAACGGCGGTAACCTGAACATTTTATGAACCGGTACGAAAGTTCCGTTTTTTGTTTGGGGGAGCAAATCGAAAAGAGTAAAATAATCAATTAAGAGGGTGGCCCGACCAGTCTGTTCAAGACTGGTCGGGTTGCATCAGCAACAAGAAGAAGAATCATCATGCGGTTGCGAGTTCAGCCAAAGATCACATTGCTGGAGAATCAAACCAGATGACGAAACGGAGAGTCTTCGATGATAAGAACCATATCCATTTCGTCACCTTTTCCTGTTACAAGCGACGGGAACTCCTACAACATGATCAGGCAAAGCGGATAGTCATCGGACAACTCGGAAGTCGTTGGCTAAGCATCAAGGAGTGTGTGCAAGATTTGTCATCATGACGAATCATGTGCATGCCTTGATCTGGTTTCCTGAAACGAAACAGCTAAGCCCTTTCATGAATAAGTGGAAAGACCAGTCCTCTCATCAGATCAGAAATTTGTATCGTGAGAAGTTCCCCAACTATTAGAGTCAATTCAAAGACCAGGAACATATTTGGCAATCGAGATATTACGGTTTCAATATCTGGTCCCGACAGAAACTGGAAGAGAAACTAAACTACATGCACATGAACCCGGTTCGTGCTGGGCTTGTAGAGAAGGCTGTTGACTGGGAGTGGAGTTCGGCCCGTTGGTATGAGGATCAAAAGGAAGTTTGGTTACCAATACACTGGCCTCCCGGCATGGAGACGGAAGATGACTTTACCGTTGATTTGTGATGTTGAAATCCGAACATGAATCATCATACGATTAGGAATGTTGTAAGCCACATTGCATGATCATGAAGAGTCATCTTGTGACTCCGTCACCCAACCAGTCCTGCGAACTGGATGGGCCACACTGCGGAGATTTAGTGCTTGTAGTTTTCATAAGAGTTTTCTTGGGGTGAGCAAAAAGCTACTGGTGCAGCACCTAACGTCTAAAATCACCGGGTCGCGACAAGTGATTCTCCATTTTAATACGCCCGGCTTCGCGACTCCGGTGCATTCTTTTGTTATCCGCCGATACCAAGAGAAGGCGAGGCAGTCACGGGCGTCCCCAACGATTTCCGCATGAACAAGCATAGCGACCTTCGACACCCGACACGGTCTCACTGCATTTTCTGCATGTTTGCGGGCGAGTTCCACGACGATACCCCCCCCACCGTTCGGCGTGGATGTACGCTGGCCGGGTCGAACAACCTTAGTTTCGCGTTTTGTTCCGCCGGTCCATGTGGGCGAGGAAACTTGTTCTACAACTTTCCCCGTGTCGTGATATTCAGTCGTCCGTTTGCGATTTCCGAAGAATGTTTTTGAGTGTTTTACAGTCTTGGATTTGCCGGTGCTGTCCCACGCGAAGAAAAAGTAAATTGCAACGCCTCCGACAGCAAGCAAGATGGCGATGCCGGGATTCGCGTAGAGGAAGAAGCCAACGACAATCAGGCCAATCAGCCACCCAGAGCCGGAATTATTGTTTTTTCGTCCCATAGTGTGAATCAGTGAAGAGTTGCAGGTTAAAGTGAACGCATATGCAGTAAGGCAGCAAGGGTTAGACTGATTATCCACCCGAATTGTTGACGGATGGATTTGGCGCCGATGCATACTAACACGGTAATGCGGCGGCTAACGTTGTGTGAACATCATTCAACTGGGGTGAAACTCACCTATCAAGCAGGTTTTCGATTCCGGAGGGATTTACTTATCAGACCGTTGAAAACCTCAATTTTGCTACGAATGGAATTTTGAGTCGAGGAACAGCGTCACAAATCCTCGATGAATCATGTGATTCGAGTAAAGTAGGGTCCGCTGTGCGGACCGTTCGGAGGCTTGGCAATCATCTGCCCGCTGACCATCGCGAGAGACAACCTCGATCCATCTTCGAAACCCTTTTTTTTGATCTCATGGATAGGACGAGATAACCTTTCTCGTGCCAAAAACATGATGCTTCTCTCATATTCACCAAGGGAACATCTCACATCGGTCCGCACAGCGGACCCTACAACAACGCGTTCACTTGCTCTTTTTATCTGTGAAATCCGCGTGATCCGCGGTTCTCGTTTTCTGGATAGCCACAAGTAGTACAAGAAATCTTCTTCGTGTCTTTTGGTGTTTATTGTGGTTGATCTCGTCACACTGTCATCGAAGAGCGAGGAAAATCTGGGGGCTCACTACGTTCGTCCCCAGTCACCCAAATCGAAGATTCTCAGCGTCCTCCGCGAAGTCTGCAGTTTAAAACTTATACTCCTGAATTCTTGCGAATCCAGCTACGGACAATGAGAAGCCGCCGCATCCATCTTGCTCGCCCGAGGGCTATGGATCGCTTCGCGTTTCTTTGCCTCTTCGCGACTTCGCGTCGTAAAATTGATCGCTCAAACTCATCTTGTACGCTTGTTACTACCAGAGTTACGGTTTATCGATTTTGGATTTTGGAGTTCCGATTTTGGAAGCAGGCAATCCAGAACGCGATCTTTGGAAACTTGAGAGGCCTTGTGATGTTTGGAAATCCAATAGTTCTGCTGCGAATTTGGGAGATATCGAGGGTTTGTCGTAATCCGAAATCAGGCCACGACTTGCTCAAGAGTATCGTCAAGAGTATGAGAAGTGTGTGTCTGTGTCTCAGACTCTTGACAGATTTTGAAAGCCCCGGCGAGTTCACGATTTGCGACGAATTCGAGAGTCTGGGGTTTTGGACTCTTGGGCGATGGTGTGTTTGAGAGAAAGGCAGGTCACATTCCAAACTGTTCCCCTTGGTAAGGGGGAGAAAGTTCTCCCTGACCCGCTCGTTTTGCGGTAAATTCTCGCGGAATCTCCTTCCCGGCTGTCGTTCCCTACCGATCTCCCTTTCTCGAAGATAAGATGAAGATATGTCGGGGAATATGAGTATTCCGGCCTCAATCAATCAACCCAAATTCAATACGACCATTTATCTCCAAGGGAGTCAGCCATGAGCAATCCGTTCAACGCGGACGCGACGTTGTCCACCGCCGCCGGTGAGTTCAAATATTATAGCTTGCAAAAATTAGCCGATGATGGCGTGGGCGATATCGCCACCCTCCCCTACTCCATTCGGATTCTATTGGAAGCGTGTTTGCGAAACGTGGATGGTTTCATTGTCAGTGAAGACGATGTTCGCGGACTCGCGAACTGGCAGGCTCAGGCATCCGAACGAGTCGAACTTCCCTTCAAGCCGGGCCGAGTGGTCTTGCAGGACTTTACCGGAGTGCCGGCGGTCGTCGATCTCGCAGCCCTTCGCGAAGCGATGAGTCGTCTCGGCGGTGATCCGAAAAAAATCAATCCCTTAGTTCCGTGTGACTTGGTGATCGATCACTCCGTTCAGGTTGATCAGTTTGCCTCCGAGTTGGCGTTACAATTCAATGTCGATAAAGAATTCGAACGGAATCAGGAACGCTACGAGTTTCTGAAATGGGGGCAGCAAGCGTTTGAAAACTTCGGCGTAGTTCCTCCCGCGACTGGTATCGTCCATCAAGTGAACTTGGAGTACCTTGCGAAAGGTGTGCTGACCTCTGATGGCGTCGCCTTTCCTGATAGTCTCGTCGGTACCGACAGTCATACCACAATGATTCACGGCTTGGGCGTACTCGGTTGGGGTGTCGGCGGGATTGAAGCCGAAGCCGTCATGCTCGGTCAGCCCATTTACATGCTGACCCCCGAAGTGGTCGGCTTCCGGTTATCGGGACAACTTCCCGAAGGAGCCACCGCGACCGACCTGGTCCTCACAGTCACCCAGATGTTACGCGCACATGGTGTTGTTGGTAAGTTTGTCGAGTTTTACGGACCGGGTTTGAGCCAGATGTCTCTCCCCGACCGTGCGACCTTAGCCAACATGGCTCCCGAATACGGTGCCACCATGGGATTCTTCCCCGTCGATGACGAAACGCTCCGCTACATGGAACGGACGGGCCGGCCTGCCGAACTGATCGATCTGGTCGAGAAATATTACAAAGCTCAAGGCATGTTCCGTACAGACGACTCGCCCGAGCCACGTTTTACCAGTTCTCTGGAACTCGACCTGAGTGATGTTGAGCCTTCTTTGGCCGGACCAAAACGTCCGCAAGACCGAATTTTGCTCTCGAATATGAAGTCGCAATGGCGCAATGATCTGGGAGCCGTCTTTGACAAGCCCTCTCCCACAAGTACTTCATCACCTGGCTCCATGACTTCAGAAGGTGGCACAGAAAACGAAGCCGAGGCGGCAGTCGCCGTGGCAGACGATCCCGGTTCCACCGGTGTTCCGGTGGAATACAACGGTCAGAAGTTTGAACTCAAGCACGGCTCGGTGGTCATTGCCGCCATCACCAGTTGCACAAACACCAGTAACCCGTCCGTCATGATGGCTGCCGGTTTGGTGGCACGCAATGCACTTCAAAAAGGCTTAAGCTCAAAGCCGTGGGTGAAAACTTCACTCGCTCCCGGAAGCCGCGTTGTGACCGATTACCTCAAAAAAGCGGAACTCGATGATGACCTCGATGCTCTCGGGTTCCAGACGGTCGGCTATGGTTGCACCACCTGCATTGGTAACAGCGGTCCCCTGCCCGATGAAATTGCCGCCGGTATTGAGCAAGGTGACTTGGTGGCTAGCTCGGTCCTGTCAGGAAATCGAAATTTTGAAGGCCGCGTGAATCAGCACGTCAAAGCCAACTACCTCGCTTCACCACCTCTCGTGGTGGCCTATGCTCTCGCCGGAACGACTGATATCGACATGATCAACGAGCCGCTCGGTCAAGATACCGACGGCAACGATGTCTTTCTGAAAGATCTCTGGCCAACGCAAAAAGAAATCTCCGATACGGTCGCGTCCTGCATGTCTCCCGACATGTACACGACACAATATTCTCAGGCAACGGACGGGCCGCCGGAGTGGCAAGCCATCGAGACGAGTACGGGCGAACTTTATTCCTGGAATGAAAACAGCACCTACGTTCAAGAACCGCCGTTCTTTGTCGATATGCCTGCCGAGCCGTCTGCCATCACAAGTATTCAAGACGCAAATGTATTGGTCTCCGTGGGTGATTCCACCACGACCGACCACATTAGCCCTGCCGGTGCGATCAAGCCAAGTTCTCCTGCTGGGAAATACCTGCAAGAGAACGGCGTCGAGATTGCCGATTTCAACAGTTACGGCTCGCGTCGTGGAAACGACCGGGTCATGACACGCGGTACCTTCGCCAATATCCGCTTGCGAAACTTGTTGGCTCCCGGAACGGAAGGTGGCGTGACAACGTATCTTCCCACCGGCGAAGAGACTTCGATCTACGAAGCCTCGATGAAATATCAAGCCGAAGGGACATCATTGGTGGTGTTGGCCGGTAAAGAATACGGCACCGGATCATCCCGCGACTGGGCCGCGAAGGGAACCTTCCTGCTTGGCGTGAAAGCCGTGCTAGCCGAATCGTACGAACGCATCCACCGATCTAACCTGATCGGAATGGGCGTGTTGCCTCTTCAATTCCGCGAAGGCGAAAGCCGAGATGCACTAGAGCTCGACGGCACCGAAAAGTACACGATCCAACTTTCGGACGATCTCAAGCCGGGGCAAGCCGTCGAAGTGACCGCCGTCAAAGAGGACGGTTCGGAAGTGAACTTCACAACGAAGTGCCGAATCGATACTCCCGTCGAAGTGGAATACTACCGCAACGGCGGTATCCTGCATTACGTCCTACGTCAATTGGCGAAGGGTTGATTGCAGTTCCAAAGAAGTAGGTGAGTCGATTAGACGAGCAGCGTGGGTTGTCCGAGCGTAGCGAGCCGTAGCCCAATCTACAGGCTGGGTCGCCCGCTCGTCTGGATTTCATGACTTATAGACAGACAGTACCGGTCTGGAGGCTGGCAGCATATCTGATTACTGTTGCGAAAAATAACAGCCTGCGATAATGGAGAGGGTCAATTCTGTGATGCAAGTCGCCAAAAAAAACTTATACGGAGTTTTGATCACTCTTGCGGGAACATTGTTCGTGTATTCTTACCCTGGAGTGTTCGTAACAATTTATCGCTATTTAGTTCCAGTGACGGTGACAATCATCGTACCCGATGGCTACAGAGGACCAATCGCCATCATACAAGCGTCGGAGGATAAGGATACTGAAGGTGCTCGAAATCCTTATGAAATCGTTATTCCTCCAAATGGAATTGCAAAGAGTTGGATTCCAGGCATTCTACCCAGAGAGTACTATTCATTCGCAAAATACTAGAATAGAGACAAGATACCCGAAGAAAGCGAACTTGAGTACTATGACCCTTCAAGAGTGGTATTTAGCTTTGGAGGAATGGTTTCATACAATTCGAGTAGTGACTCTAGGGGTAGACGAATATTCGAACGTACGTTCGTCACTGGATTTGTCGGGACAGAACGAGAAAGAGCGGAGTTTCAATACAGGGAATGGTTTCTTAAAACAATCAAAGAAACACCAGAGTCCGAATAACTTTAATACGTTTAATCACTGAATTTTGACAAACCAAAACGAGTTGTTTGGGTTAGCCGGGTGTCATGTTCTCACTGTCTACGGCACACCGATCGACAAGCGATCGGTGGTACCCTGCTTCGATTCGGCTCATTCTTTCTCTACGCCGCTGCGTCTCTGCGTGAGTCAAACTCTTTCACTGGGGCTATGCTCGCGTTCCGAAATGCAAAGTATGCATGGGTATTCAGAGTTCGATATTCTATTCAAACTTTTGAGAGCCCCAGCCACACTTCTCACAAGTTCTCGGCGGTTGAGCTGTCTCATCCCTCGTGAAGAAGGAGATGCGATTTCTAGCGCGTTCGGCCTCGCTTCCTCGCTCTGCTCGGCGGCCTTCACTTGCTCGCCCGAGGGCTATGGATCGGTTCGCGTTTCTTCGCTTCTCGGCGGCTGTGCGTCAAAAAATGATCGCTCAAACTCGTCTTGCCAAACTTTCGATACCAGAGTTAGCGTTCGTGCTTCGCCTGACGGCGACTCGATCTTTTGCAATTAGAACGTCATCGCAACTCGATAGCGTGTTGAAGAATGACGACCGCTGCAACGTGAGAAAGGAAGCGATCTCGCGTGACGTGGAAGGTACGTCCATGCAAAAAGTGGTATCTCTTCAAAGCGAATCAGTCAACGCAAAGTGATGAGTGCCAACAGCTTGCTCAAGGGTATGGAAGATTCGGAATCAAGATTCGGCAACATTTGGGGCAAGATTTGGTCAAGATTCGGTCGAGGTGTGTCCCCCATTTTCCGAATCTTGAACTCTTGAATCGGGTGTTGAGTGTTTGAGAGATAAGAGTGCGCGGCCAAGGATCGTTTCATCCGTTGCTGAGTCGCGCAAAAGAAAACCGGCTGACGAAAGAATATCCTGCCAACCGGTTATTTGTGAATGAATATGAATCTCGCGATTAATCTTTTTCCGGCATCGGATCGGGAGGCAGTGGTGCCGGGTTACCGAGGTCAGGGCCGGGGAGCTCACCAGGTTCACCCAAGTTTGTGGCGGGTGCTCCCAAGTCAATAGACGGTGATGAGTCGGGTGCTTCCGGCGTGAAGGACTCGCCGCTGTTGTTCATGCCGTTTTGGAGCATTTGCATCACATATGGTTTGTATTTGTCGATCATCTCTTCCAGCTTTTCAGCCGGAATGGTGAATCTGATGGCTCCCTTTTCGACGGTAATAAACATTGGTTCGCGTCCTCTTTTCACCATCGTAATGATGAGATCCGACGGGAAGAGGTCGTCCGACTCTGGAACATACTTGGCGACCGGTTGCGGAAGGCGACGTCTGTTCTTGCCTCCAATTTGGATCGCGCCACCCAGCAATTGAATATCGACGCCGCCGGGGCCGATGTCTCCGTCGACGATCCCACGATTTTTACCAAAGCGAATGCGGGTCGGTTTAGGGTCGGGGTTTTCCTGTTTGTGTTGAATCAATGCCTGGAGTTCCCGACGAGCTTCGGGGGAAAGGGAATTCAAATCCTGGTCAGTAATGACGACCGGTCTTTGATCCGTTTTATGATCGGCAAAAGCGGTGTTTACACAGACAAGAAAAGCTACGAGAAAAGCTGTCAGTATCGGCGGTAGATATCCATTCAGTCGAGAAGCCATGATGCACTCCATTTCGCTATCAGGTAAGGTCTTCGAATAACCCCATTTTCATTGATCTGTCGTGTTACGGCAATGCCTTGACCCCGGAGAAAATGAAGATTTCAGTGATCGGTCACTGGGTACGCAAGGATTTGAGTGTCAAATATCTGGTTTCAGGATGATGATTTTGACTGGCCAAACTGCAGTTCGTCTATGATTGGCAATTGCAGTTCTCTCAAGAATATAGGACAGGTTCTAGCTTTTAATCATTCAAAGCCGTTGTCACTTCTTGTGAGAGTGGCTTTTTTATTTGTCGTTGTCTGATGATTGTCTCCGTTGATTGAAGAGCCATTTTAAAACTTCTCGGTTGGCGTAGGTTTGCGTCCACGAGTTATGGCCCACACCGGGGTAAATCGTCACTGTCGGTGTTCCCCCTGCCTGCTTAATCGCTTCGATCATGCGTGTGGTGCGAATCAGCGGTACGGCAGTATCCTTGTCGCCATGAAACGCCCAGATGGGGAGTGATGTTAATTGATTTGCGTAGTTCTCGTCAGCACCTCCGCAGACAGGAATGGCAGCGGCAAAATAATCTGGTTTGCGTTGTATGAAATCCCAAGTCCCATAGCCTCCCATGGAAAGCCCCGTGATATAAATTCGATTGATATCAACAGGGAGATTCTTTGTGGTTTGTTGCATCAATTCGTTGGTGAGATTTAACGGAATCGACATCTTTGCGGGCATGTCGTGTTCGGTTTTCGTCCAGTCAACTTCAACCCATTTTCGTTCAGCAGGACATTGCGGTGCGATGACGAAACAAGGGAAGTCAATACGGTTGTCGGGTTTGATGAATTCAGAG
Source organism: Planctomycetaceae bacterium (assembly GCA_029243145.1). Lineage (GTDB taxonomy): Bacteria > Planctomycetota > Planctomycetia > Planctomycetales > Planctomycetaceae > JABURQ01. Next base: position 29,454 of record JAQWSQ010000008.1, read on the forward strand.
AGTCCGTGTACCAATTGTTTCGTGTTGTCGTTTCCTCGCTCACCCGCACCATGCAGAAAAAGAACTAGCGGATATTTTTTACCCGGCGTGATTTCTGGAGGTGTCAGAAATCGGTAAAGGAGCTTTTGGTCTCCCGAAGTGTAAGTGTTTTTCTGATAGGTTTCTTTCACCGTTTCTGTGTTCTGCGCATTACTGTGATTCGTTATAGACATGATTGATATGATCCCACAGAAATAAGTCAGTAAATACTTGGCTTGCATGTTGTTCTCCCGGTGTGTTGTGACTTGTGCATTGTGGCTAATTGCAGCAAGAGAAGCGAATTAAAAACGGTCAACTCGCGATAGCATGGAAATACGGGAACCAGTCTGCGAAGATTGATGTCGATTGATTGTTGGTCTTCGTGTAAAGATGCCCATGGTTGTGCCGCTGACAATTGAACTGACTGTCGAAGAGTATCTGAGCGGCAACCGCGTGGATACGTTTCTCGGCAAACATCTGCGCAATTATAGCCCTTGGCGAATTCAGCGAATGGTCCAACATCGGGCAGCAACGATTGATGGCCGTGTCGTCGAGAATACCGAACGTGTTTATCCTGGGCAACGACTCGTCGTACGGCTGTTAGAGCCTCCTGACAAACTGATTGCCCCGCAAGCGGCTGAGCTGGATATTATTTTCGAAGATCCGTGGATTCTGGTGATCAATAAGCCGGCGGGTGTTATCTGTCATCCTGTGGGCGATTATCAGACCGATACGTTATGTCATTACGTGCAAGCTCACTTGGATCGCCAATCGATCTGCCGGGGAGCGATGCGCCCCGGGATTGTTCATCGTCTCGACCGGCAGACGAGTGGTGCGATTGTCGTTACTAAGGATCACCTTTCTCATCGGTTGGTTTCCATTGAGTTTCAGGCAGGACGTGTCTCGAAAGCGTATTTGGCGTTAACAGAAGGTGTCGTTATCCAAGATGAGATGATGGTTGATTATTCCATTGGTCAGTCATCAGGCGACACCATTCTCATGTCGGCCAAGGCCGATGCACGAGATGCCAAACCCTCAAGAACACGAGTTCGAGTCCTCCAGCGATTTGCCGATCATACTTTTGTTGAAGCCAAACCCTATACCGGACGCAATCATCAAATACGAGTCCATCTGGCAGAAGTCGGTCATCCCATCGTGGGGGATGAATATTACTTGGCCCGAGGAGGACTAAAACCGAAACGGCCAGATTATTCAGCAGGTTATGATTGGGGAGACGAAATTCCTAACAGCGTTGATCCTGTCACAGGGCTTACACGTCACTTCTTACACGCCTATCGACTCGAATTCTCTCATCCCATCACGGAAGAGTGGATGACGTTTTTTGCGCCGCTGACTCCTGATCTGAATGCCGCGCTGCACTGTTTATCAAAAGACCCGTCGGACATCACAAGCGACGCAAGTTCTGCTTCAAAAAACCGATGACGAAAACTTCTCTCTCAAAGTTTGAAAGTTGGGTGAGAACTGGGTGTGTGGTGCATCGATATTGTGTTGAGGTCTGCTCGTTTCGGTGGCAAACACGTAGAGCCCCGTTCGATAAACGTCTCCCGTGACCAGGCAGAAATCAAACTCGCCCGCAGGACTTTCTGCGACCGATAACATCTTCTGCTGATCCAGACGTAGGATGCCTCGTTGATTGGCTTCATCTTCTAATTCTGCCAATTCAAACTCAAACTCCGGGAGATTCCATCCGGTACGCGAGATGACCACATTTCGATGCAATCGGGCGCACATGACAGCGAATCGAAGTGCCGGCAATGTATTCCCTTCGACCATGATCGATTCTGGAAGCATCTCTAATCGAGGAACCTGTGTCAGTGGGGTCACGTGAGGCACCTCTGATTGGAGCCAGCTCGGCAGCACAAATTTCGAGACACCCGCATCAAAGAATTCTTCGGCCTGCAACTCCAGTATTTCGCCACATCGAGTGGAAAGTGAGATGAAATCTTGATTGATCTCGAGCGCGTGGCCTTCAATCAAGTGGATTCCTTCTTGAGCGTAGAGTTGTGAAACCTGCTTTTCGTGAAGTCGAAACTGCTGCTTCATCGATTTCCATGAGTGTGCTTCGTTCCAGTTCCAGGTTTCCAAGGTGAACTGAAAGAGGGATTCCAAAAAAGGTGAGGTGCGGACAATCGCCACCAAACGATTCTCATGCGCGGCTTCCAAGGCAACTCGTTGAGCGTGAGATGTCTCTCCTGTAATGACCAGATCGTATCGCATGGGACCACAATTCAAGGAAGGCAGCGTTGACTTATCAGTTTGATCACCGACATTCGCCGATCATGGGATGAGAATATCCACAAGTGGGATCACTCTCTTTCTTCACCCATCGACCGTTGTAAAACTATTCGGGATGGAAAGTCTGCGAAAACTGAGTGAAGCGGGGGATGCAAGGAGAAGAATCTGTTTGTAGCGGTTGTAGTGGCGTTCTCAAATTCCTAATTGCCACAGACGGTACAGGATAGCGGCAATGTGTAATATGTTGTGATTCGTGCGATATTACAGTCTCTGATTGTTGGGGATGTGGGTTAAATTAGGGAGAAGAACAGCTTTCGGGAGTCTTTTCGATTTCTCAAAGATCCATATTGGATTCGAAGACGTTCTGACTGTTGTCGCAATCTCATAAATTTCATTTGTCTCACACTGATGGTGGGATACCCGCCGAATTCTCAGGAGAGAAATCATGGCAGACGACGTTGTTTTTCCAGAAGATCATCCTCGACGCTCTCAGGGGCGACGAGGCAACGACATTGGTGGAAGATTGAAGAAGTGGTTTTCCTCATCACTCTCCCTCATATTTCTGGTCATTCTGGGGAGTTGGTTTGTTTACTCACAGTTTCGCATTGAAGTTGCCGATGATGAAATCGCGGTTTTGATTCGGAAGACTGGCTTGGATATGGAGAACGGTAGCGAAATCGCTGACAGCGCTGAACACAAAGGGATTCAGCGTGAATTCTTACGTGCCGGGAAGCATTTCCGAAACCCACTTTTCTGGGATTGGGAATATCACATAATCCCTGAGGTTCCCGCTGGGAAGATTGGAATCCTGGTGAGTTTGACAGGCGAGAATCTTCCCTATGGAGAGTTTCTCGCCAAGATTGATGAGAACGACGAGCCAATGACGAAAGGGATTATGCCCGAGGTGAAACGTCCGGGATTGGTCTTCTTGAATCCCTATTTGTATGAGGTGGTTATTGGTGATTTTGAACCGGTCGAAATTAAGTCAGGTTTTCGAGGTGTGGTGACCAATCTTGCCGGACCTCTTCCCGATGACCCAAATCAGTTGCTGGTCCCGGAAGGTTTTCGGGGAGTTCAGGAACAGGTTCTTGATGAAGGAACGGAATATATTAATCCGTATGCCACCCGCATCAGCTTAGTCGATTGCACAAGTCAGCGATTCAATCTAGCCGAGAAGAAGGATATGGGATTTCCCACCAAAGACGGTTTCTGGGTTTCATTAGACGGTATCATCGAATTTCGCGTGGTACCTGATGAGGCGGCCTCGGTCTACGTGACTTACAATGATTCGGACAATGGGGATGCAATTGATGAAGAAATTATTCGCAAAATCATCCTGCCGAACGCTCGCAGTTTTTGCCGCCTGCAAGGTTCAAATACCGTGGGACGCGATTTGATCAGTGGTGAGACACGGATCAAATTTCAGGAGCAATTTCAAACAGAGATGCGGGATGCGTGTGAACCCTTAGGAATCGAAATTATCCAGGCGCTGATCACGCGGATTAACCCTCCCAAACAAATTTCGGAATTGGTTCAGGAACGAGAACTTGCCAAAGAAGATCAGTTGAAGTACTTGGTGCAGATTCAGGAAGAGATGACACAGAAAGATCTTCGTATTGACGAAGAAGAACGGGATCAAAAAGGAAAACTGGTCGAAGCTGATCAGGAAATCGTCATCAAGACGACCTCTGCTAACAAAAAACAATCGGTCGAAATGACACTCGCCAATCAGCGGTTGGAAGTCTCCAAATTGCGATTGGAAGCCGCGAAAGATGAAGCGGCGGCAATTCTCGCCCGCGGAAAAGCGGAAGCTGAAGTGATTGGTTTCCAGAATAAAGCGGATGCCGCAGGTTGGAAACGATCTGTGGAAGCTTTCAGTGGAGACGGTAATGAATTTGCCCGCTATGTCTTATTACAAAAATTGTCCCCTTCTTATCGGCGATTGATGATCAACACGGCCGACAGCCCGATTATGAAAATCTTTGAACTGTTTAGCAGTGAGCAATCAGCGATACCGGTAGAGGGCAAGACTCCTACCGTGAATTCGAAGTTTCCCGCGGATTCGCCAATGACGACATCCGCAGAAAATAACTGATTGTTTCGGCGTTTTTTGAACTCTAAAAAAATAACAAAATGTCTTCACAGACAGGTCAATCTCATGAATGGCAATACCATCAAGCAAAAAATCTCCATGGCAAAAATCGCTATGGTCATATTGATCGTGTTTCTCGTAGGTTCGGGATATCAGATATTCGAATGGACCGTGAATCGAATTTATGTTCCGGTCGGTTACAGCATGCAATTGCGATATAAAGGGCCACCACTCCCTTTTCTGCCGGGAGCGATGCTTTCCGCTGAACCAGGCAGCTTTGCCAAGGTCAATGAAAAAGGGAATCCTGTTGAAGTGGGCATCCTGAAAGAAATGGTTGGCCCGGGGCGTCATTTTTACAACCCATTCTGGTGGGAACGGGAATTGGTTGCCGACATTGTAATCAATCCCGGAGAAGTTGCCGTGGCGACTTCTAAACTGGGGAAATCTTTGCCCAAGGGCGAGTTTCTTGTCGAAGGTGATTTGGGGAAAACCGAGTTCAAAGGCATCGTGCGAAAAGTCTTCGGCCCAGGGCGTTATCGCGTCAATCCTTATGCCTACAATTTAAAGACCGTACAGACTCAGATCGATCAGTCGGGGACTCAAAAGAAGCATTCTGGCTGGGTCGAAATTGAAACCGGCTATGTCGGCGTGGTGACGAACCTCGCCAGTAATCCGATGACTGAAGCAAAAAAAGGGATTCAGCAACAAGTGTTGCAGCCTGGGATTTATCCCATCAATCCTCGTGAACAACAGGTGGATATCGTCGAAATTGGCTATCGCGAAAAAAGCATTACTGCCAATCTTCAGAAAGATGCACGCGGCGAAATTGTCTTCGATAAAAGTGGCGAACCCATGATTGTCGACGATGAGAGCGGTATCACCTTTCCTTCGAATGACGGATTTAATATCCAGATGGACTTTACCGCGATTTGGGGCATCATGCCCGATCAGGCTCCTACGATTATCAGTAAATTCGGAAACGTGGATGCTGTCGAGAGTAAAGTGGTGATTCCACAGATTGAAAGTATCTGTCGTAACCAAGGCTCAAGACTGGGGGCCAAAGAGTTATTGATCGGCGAATCCCGTCAGGTCTTTCAGGAACAGACATCACTTGAGTTTCAAAAAGTTCTCGATGAAAAAGACGTGACCTTGCTCTATGGGTTGGTCCGTCACATCTACATTCCGCAAAGCATCCGGTTACCGATTCAGGATTCCTCTTTGGCCGATGAGAAAAAGCTGACATTGGAGCAGCAACAAATTACGACAAAAACCGAAGGAGATTTGGTAAAGGCCAAGCAAGAGGTTGAGTTGGAAGGTGATCGTGTGAAAGCCGAAACCGAAAAGCTGTTTGAAGAAGCTCTGGCCGAAGGTGATAAGATTGTCGCAGAAACTGAAGCTGAAACACAAAAACTGGTCGCCACGATTGATCGACAAATCGCAGAAATCGAAGCCGAAGCGACAGTTCTTTTGGGAGAAGCAGAAGCTTCCAGTAAGCAACTTTTGGAAGAAGCCAAAGCGGATAAATTTGTCTTGGCCGTCGATGCCTTCGGGAGTGGTGCTGCGTATAACCAGTGGGTCTTTGCGACTGGATTACCTGTCGAGATCGATCTGCAAACGATTTATGCCGGCGAAGGCACATTCTGGACAGACCTGAAAGGGATGACAGAAACGCTTCTCGGGAAACAGGTCAACGACAAGAAGTCAACTTCTGGTTCCAAGAGCGGCCGCTAAGCCTTTCTGTCCGAAATTACCCTCGGTAGGCAATCTCGTGATTCACGACTTGTTTATCGAGGATTCATCTCGACCTGTGGAGCATCTCGGCTACAATCATTAAGGGGCTTGCTTTTCAACCGAGAAGGAACTTGTTTTGATGAATTTCTTTGTACGTCGTCCCTGGGACTTACCTCAAAAACTTCACACAACTCCAGATGTCTTCAGGGATAGAAAACAGCATCGCCGCGACTTTCTCAAGTCGATGGGTATTGCAGGTACTGGCTTGATGGCCGCTGGGATCGCGGGTTGCAGCAAACCCACGCCGGAAGAGTTGGAACAAGCGGGCCAAGTTGAGTCGCTCCCGGAGTCGAAAGATACCATTTTTCCAGCCGCTCGGAATGAATTGTTCGAATACGGTCGTCCGGAAACCAAAAAGTACGACGCTGCGAATTACACAAATTTTTACGAGTTCTCGGTTCAAAAAGATAGCTGGCGATATGTCGAACCGTTCGAGCCTACGCCGTGGACTTTGGAAGTTGCAGGAGAATGTGTCAACCCGCGCAAATTCGATCTCGATGAGTTGTATAAAGAGTTCCAGTACGAAGAACGCGCCTATCGTTTTCGCTGTGTCGAAGCTTGGGCAATGTGCGTGCCTTGGACCGGTTTTCCACTGAGTAAACTGCTCGAAAAAGTGAGCCCGAAAGCGTCCGCAAAGTATGTTTCTTTCCAGACATTTTATCGACCCGAACAAGCACGCGGCATTGAAGCGTATCCCGAGTTTCCTTGGCCATACACTGAGGGGCTCACGATTGAAGAAGCGAAGAACGAATTGGTCTTGTTGGCTACGGGCGTTTTTGGAGAACCACTACCGAAGCAACACGGCGCACCTGTGCGAGTCATTATTCCATGGAAATATGGATTCAAGGGAGCCAAGTCCATCGTTCGGATCCAGTTGATGGGTAAAAAACCGGTTACATTCTGGAATGATTACAATCCCAGAGAATACGGCTTCGAAGCCAATGTTGACCCAGCAGTCCCCCACCCTCGCTGGTCACAGTCTCGGGAACGTATGCTCGGTTCAGGCGATAGTTTTGAAACTCTCCCCTACAACGGTTACGGTGATTACGTCGGCTCTCTTTATTCCTGATGCGAGAGCGGCTCAGTAAAAAAACGCAGAGCCGTTGATGGCAACAACTCTGCGCGAGACTTCCTGACAGGAAGATCGTGTGGCGCAACCGAGGGAGGAAGTTCATCCACCCCTTGGCATCTGCCTCAAACAGACAGGTGCGGCGTCTTACAAATTGACTCAGTCTTTGCGATGGCGGGTCTTTGCGCGGTTTTTACGTTTTTTGCGACCGAGTTTACGACGACCTTTACCTGATTTCTTTGTTCCCATTACCTGGAAGTCTCCCAAAAGTGATGTTGTCTGTGAGTGATTGGCCAATATTTGCCGAGTCGGTAAGTAGTTTAGCAGAAAATACCCAAACATTTCAATGAATTCGCCCCTTCAGAACTTCAAGATCGAACGCTGAAGTTTGAGACAACTCCCGTTATAGTGGTGACTTGCAAAACTCACTACTTTGACGGAAAAGGCTCTCAAAATGGACTATCGGCAGCTTGGAAAAACCGGTCTGCGTGTCTCTCCCGTTTGCTTGGGCACGATGATGTTCGGCGGACCGACCACGGAAGCAGACAGTATTCACATTATTCACAAAGCCTGCGATCAAGGTGTGAATTTTATTGATACCGCCGATATGTATAGTGTTGGCGGTTCTGAAGAAGTCGTCGGCAAAGCGATTGCCGACCGTCGCGATCAGGTCGTTTTGGCGACAAAAGGGACCAACGCGATGGGGGATGGACCCAACGATCAGGGCGCCAGTCGCTATCATTTGACCGCTGCCGTCGATAAATCGCTCCAGCGATTGGGGACCGATCACATCGATTTGTATTACGTTCACGTCCCCGATGAGACAACGCCACAGGAAGAAACTCTGCGTGCTCTGGATGACTTGGTTCGTTCCGGAAAAATCCGGTACATCGCTTGTTCCAATTTTCGTGCCTGGAAACTGTGCGAAGCTCTCTGGACCAGCGACAAGTTGAATCTGAATGCTTATTGCTGCGTTCAACCGCTCTACAACATCATGAATCGAGACATCGAAGTCGAGTTGATGCCTCTCTGTCAGGAGAAAGGAATTGGTGTTGTCAGTTACTCTCCTCTGGCCCGCGGAATTCTGACCGGGAAATATCAGCCGGGCGAAAAACCACCAGAAGGCAGCCGAGCCTCACGCAACGACAAACGTATGATGCAAGCCGAATGGCGAGACGCATCGCTGGAAGTCGCTCAATCGATTAAAGATTATTCCGACCAGAAAGGCGTCCCGATGACGCAATTCGCGTTGGCATGGTGCTTGGCGAACCCGACTCTCACTTCGGTCATCATCGGTCCGCGTACAGAATCACAATACGACGACAACATCGGTTTCCTCGATGTCGAAATCACGGCAGAAGACGAAGCATTCATCGACGGTCTCGTGCCAGCCGGTGAACACAGCGGCTTCGGATTCCAGGACGAAAACTATCCCATCACCGGACGAGGGAAATAACCATGCGTTCGATTTTACAGATGATCATTGTGGGCTGCGTGCTGTTGATGCCCTCGATACTCAACGCAGCCGAGAAACCCAACGTTGTCTTCATCCTTGCAGACGATCTTGGCATCGGGGACGTGAAGTGTTTTGGTGGGGATAAATGCCAAATTCCGACACCCAACTTTGATCGCATCGCGAATGAAGGCGAGAAATTCACTGACGCGCATCCCGATGTGTCGCATTGTATCCCGACACGCATGGCCCTCATGACGGGGCGTCATCCGTGGAGATTTGCAGCACCTAAAGAAAGCGGGCCGTGGGCGTTTCTCACCCCACGATTTTCGACAGAGAGGTTTACGCTGGGTCAATTGATGCAGAATGCCGGGTATCGCACTGGTTATGTCGGGAAATGGCATCTGGGGACGGTGATGCCGACGACGGATGGGAAAACGCAAGGGCCGAAGAACGTCGATTACACCAAGCCTTTGATCATCTCGCCCAACGATTATGGCTTCGATGAGACATTCATCCTACCCGGTTCGTTAGACATGTTTCCGTACGTCTTTGCCAAAAATGGTGTCTTTCAAGGACAAGTCACGGCTCAAAAAGGTTGGTCGGCGTTCAATCGCGTCGGGCCAGCGGCTGAAGATTTCGTGGACACCAAAGTTCTCGACACCTTTTCGACGGAAGCCGAGCAGTTCATTGCTGCTCCGCAGAATAAATCTCAACCCTTCTTTTTGTTTGTCGCACTCACTTCTCCGCACACTCCAGTCAGTCCCAGCAAAGCGTTTGAAGGGAAAAGCGGTTTGGGAATTTACGGCGACTTCGTGCATGAAACCGATCATTGTGTCGGTCGAGTCCTCGATGCTCTCGATGAAGCGGGTTTGTCCGACAATACATTGGTCATCGCGACTTCCGATCATGGAGCAGCCGCCTATGCCGGCAACATTCGCAAGGCGACCCCTTTTCAATATCGCGAACTCGAACAACTCGGCCACTATTCGGGAGGCGGTTATCGAGGCTTCAAGTTTTCCATCTATGAAGGTGGTTTGCGCATTCCGTTCGTCGCCAAGTGGCCCGGCATGATTCCCGCCGGCAAAGAGTGTGATGAACTGATTGGCTTGGTCGACTTAATGGCCACGCTTGCTGAGATCACAGGTTCGGAGATTCCCGCAGGATCAGGCCCCGATTCCATCAGCTTCTTGCCGCTACTCGAAGATCCAGAGATTCGCGGGGCAAGAAAAGATCTGGTTCTGCAATCGACTCATGCCTTTGCCGTTCGCCAAGGAAAATGGAAACTGGCCGTGTGTCCGGGAAGTGGTTCTGCTGGCCGATATGGCAATCTCCCCAAAACGGAAGATGCTTGGAAAGAAGCGGTATCGACGTTCGGTAAAACGCCACAGAAAACCGACTTGTTCCAAGCACCATTCGTGCAATTGTTTGACTTGGGGAATGATCCGGGCGAGACGCAAAATCTTGCCGCTGAGAATCTCGAGAAGGTTAAAGGGCTCATCGGCGTGCTCAATGAAACGATTGAACGTGGTCGTGTAACTCCCGGCCCGAACCTCGAAAACGACCGCCCTGTCGATCCGTTGGTGCGAGTTCCCCCGTTTGTGTTGATGAAGTAAATTTATAAATGGAGGAGTAGGAGTGAGTCTGTTTGGTGGGTTTGTGTCTCTCGAAGAGTGAGCGTTAAACTTCAGAAAAGGGGCGAAACTTCCCCCAAATCCCAATCTCCCCATCCCTGCATCAGTTCAGATTCGTGTGAATGAGAGTTAGCATGAGTTCGTCCGAAAATAATTCGAAGAGGAGTTGAAATGCCTATATTGAAAGAATTACTGGAGTCGGTTCCTCAAAATGGAAAAGTCGAATGGCTCGGCATTTCGCCCCAACGCCGAGGAGAAATCGAGCCGCGCGAAGAAGCCGTTGTCGAAATGAATGTCGGCTTGTCCGACGATCATCATGCCCGCTCTGGAAAGTCGGAGCGACAGGTGACGCTCATTCAGAAAGAGCATCTTGATACAATCGCCAGTCTACTCGGTCGTGATTCGGTCGATCCCACCGCACTCCGCCGGAACATTGTGGTCTCGGGGTTGAACTTGCTCTCGCTAAAATGTGCCAAATTTCAAATCGGTCAGGTTGTGTTGCAGGGGACTGGTCCTTGCGCCCCCTGCTCTTTGATGGAAGAGAATCTCGGGCCGGGCGGATACAGTGCGATGCGTGGCCATGGCGGCATCACGACGATTGTGATCGAACCGGGGACAATCCGCATCGGCGACGAAGTGAAGTTTCTGGAACTCGTTTCGGTCGAACAAAAGCCGGTGTAGCGTGTTTGATCCCTTGGAAGTGATTCATAGCCCGAACTGCGCAAGCAGTCGGGATGGTCGCGAACATCATTACGTTTGCAGAAAATAATGAGTCGCCAACTCAAGCCAAGCACGTTGAGTGCTTGTGAAGATCCCCCGCGGCTTGCGCCGCAGGGCTATCTCCGTTTACTCTCAATCTATTTATCCGTCACAACCACCTTGGCGGTTTTAATTTTGATTTCTTCCACCGGACGGTCTCCAGCACCAGTTTTCACCGAGTTGAACTTCAGCACGTTTTTGAGGCTCTCATCATCGGCTGTTTTTCCGAAGACGGTGTACTGTTTGTCCAAGTGAGGAACTCGTCCCAGGCAGATAAAGAATTGCGACCCGGCGGAATTGGGGTCGCTGGTGCGAGCCATCGATAACACACCGGCTTCATGCAACTTGTCGTTGAATTCTGCGTCAATCGTATAACCGGGGCCACCCGTCCCGGTACCCAGTGGGCAACCGACCTGGCAGACGAAGTCTTTGATCACGCGATGGAAAATGATTCCATCGTAATACCCGATCTCGGCGAGGCCGATGACATTTTTGCAATGTCCGGGAGCGACATCGGGATACATGTCGAGAGTGATCTTGCCGGCAGTGGTATCGAGAATCACTTGATAGTTTTTCTTTTCAAAGTCGATATCGGCGATAGCGGCATCAACTTCTTTTTTTCGATTTGGCAATTGAGACAAGGCAACTTCCTCGGTTAAAGGTTCTGTGGGAGTGCTTCCATGAACGCCGTCCAAGTTTGGTTTCGAAGCAGGAGCCTCGCGACCAAACAGAAATCCGAGAAATGTGACTCCCAATATGAAGACCACCACAATCAGCATTTGCGGTGTGACAATTGGACCGGTTTCAAAATGTGTTGATTCCTCGCCGTCTCTCATCATTTCATTCCTCGGCTTTATAACGGTTCACATGATTTACTTAACAAGTTTAGCTTAACATATGAAAACGTCGATGAGGAGTCTTTCGGTTCACTTCTTGCCGAAGCCTCCGCCTCCGGGCGTTTTCAAGGTTAATACGTCGCCCGCAACGACTTTGATATGTGCTTTTCCATCAAGAACTTGCGAAGTTTTATACTCTGTCGATTTGAGTACATTTTCCCCCTGAACTCCCGGTTGTCCCCCCTCCAAGCCAAAGGGAAGGAAGTTTCGCCGCCGTTCCGTGAGCAAAGACACTTCCAAATCTTTCAGGAACTCGATTTCGCGGATGATGCCGTCGCCACCACGATGCCGCCCTTTTCCTCCCGATCCGCGACGGATTGAGAAATGGTTGATGCGAACCGGATATCGTTGCTCAATTATTTCCGCATCGGTCAAGCGAGTGTTCGTCATATGTGTATGGACGGCGTCCGCTCCCCGGGCATCGGGTGTCGCTCCTGCTCCTCCGCAGATGGTTTCGTAATACCCTAATGTCTCATCGCCGAACGTGAAGTTGTTCATTGTGCCTTGAGAGGCGGCGGCCAGATTTAAGGCTCCCAACAATACATCAACAACGCGCTGTGAAGTTTCCACATTCCCACCCACGATGGCGGCACACTGTGCAGGATCTTCGTGCGCGGGAGGATTGAGCAAACACTCGGGTAATATGATCTCAACCGGTTCGAGGACGCCGCTGTTGAGAGGGATGTCTTCATTGATCAGGCAACGCATCACGTACATCACGGCGGCTTTGACGATGGCTGAGTTCGCATTGAGATTGGTGGTCAGAACTGGCCCTGTTCCGGTGAAGTCGATTTTTGCGGTTTCGCCTTCAATCGTGATCGTCACGGCAATGAGTGATCCATCATCCAGATGATCGGTGCGAGAGTATTCACCATCCGGGATTTTGGCGAGAGACATTCGCATTTTCTGAGTGGCCGCCTGCTGGATATGAATCATGTAGGCTTGAACAACGGTCAGAGAATATTGATCAACAAGCTCAGTGAGCAGGCGGACTCCCAATTGATTCGCGGCCACCTGTGCGGAGATGTCTCGCAGATTTGTTTCGACAGAACGCGAGGGGTGTTTTCCCGAGAGCAACAATTTCTGTAGCTCTGCTTCCCGCGTGTTTCCACCATCCACCAGTTTGAAGTTCTGGATCAACACGCCTTCTTCTGACAGATTCTTCGAGAATGGAGGGATGCTGCCGGGGACGATTCCGCCGATTTCTGAATGATGCGCGCGGCTTGCCGTGAGAAACAGGAGATTTCCCGTTGTTGAATCGTGGACCGGTGTCACCACCGTCACATCGGGGAGGTGAGATCCACCACGATAAGGGTCATTCGTGAGAATGACATCCCCCGGATTGAGATCAGGGTTGTCGGCCAACACTCCTTTGACCGTCTCGCTCATCGCTCCCAGATGGACGGGAATGTGCGGTGCATTCACGACCAAATCACCACCCGGCGAAAAGACAGCGCAACTGAAGTCGAGGCGTTCCTTCACATTTGTCGAGAAGGATGTCTGTTGCAACGTGACGCCCATTTGCTCGGCGATAGAAGCAAACAGATTGTTGAAAATTTCCAGCATGACCGGATCGGCGTCAGTCCCTATGGATTTTTCTGTCGCTGCTGCTGACATTTCTAGCCGCAGGCAATGGTGACCATCGACGGTGGCGCAGAAGTTCGGTTCGACGACCACGGTCGAGATCTCTTCGCAGATGATGGCTGGACCGATGATTCGGGCACCGGCATGAAGATTCTTGCGGAGAAAGACACCCGTGGAGACGGGGACTCCATGAAAGATTGCTTCTTCGAAACGAGTCGGTTTTGGTGTGCGTTTGACAAGTTCGACTTCTCGTTGTGGAGGATGAGGAAATCGACCAACAACCTCGACTCGTGCGGTGGTGACTTCGAGTGTCTTGTCAGGGTGTGTGTAGCCGTAGAGTTCCCGGTGTCGCGCGGTAAAAGAGGTTTCATAGTTTCCGTCCACCGGACGGTTGATGTTTAAGGTGGTTTCGGCTCCCGTATATCTCAGATCGAGCGAGTGGAGTGTCTCCGAGATCTGATCGTCGGGGACGCCGTCTGCGATGACATCTGTTGTCGCTCCTGCCGTTAATGTCTGAAACACCTCCTCTAACGCGACAAGAGTTTCGGCGTTGAGTTCCCGGAAGATCGATTGCTCCCGATATCGTCGCACATCGGCCAAACCGATTCCATAAGCGCTCAAGATTCCGGCGTAGGGGTGTATGAGAATTGTTTTGATACCCAGAGTGCGGGCGATGGCGCAGGCATGTTGTCCACCTGCCCCACCAAAACTGACCAACGCATGGTCGGCAGGATTGAATCCTCGTACGACAGAGATTTTGCGAATGGCGCGAACCATGTTTTCGTTGGCGATCCGCAGAAAACCTTCTGCCAGTTCCAGCGGTGTGTACGTTTTTTCGAGGGGAGAAACCGCGATTTGCTCACAGAGTTGTTTCAGTTGTCGATGCACGGCAGAGGTATTGATGGGGAACGGGAAATGATCGCTCGGTACGCGACCCAACGCGACATTCAAGTCAGTCACAGACAATGGCCCACCCCGTCCATAACACGCCGGCCCCGGATCGGCTCCCGAACTCTCCGGCCCCACAGAAAGTTTCACACCATCAAATTGACAAATGCTGCCACCACCTGCCGCGACGGTTTCAATTGCCAGCATGGGTGCCACAACACGCACTCCCCCCTTTTCCGTTTCATACTCCCGCTCATAGACGCCGTCATAGCGAGAGACATCGGTGCTGGTACCTCCCATGTCGAAACCGATGGCTTTCCCGAACCCTGCTTGCTCCGCGACGTGCGCGTAACCGATGACTCCTCCCGCCGGGCCAGATAAAATACTGTCCTTGCCGACAAATCGGTCCGCGTCAATCAGTCCTCCGGCGGAGGTCATCAATTTGAGCGTGCTGTCGTCTCCCAGAGAATTTCGAATGTCGAGCAGATATTCCCGAATGATGGGTGACAGATAAGCGTCCAGAACGGTCGAGTCGCCCCGCGAGACGATTTTAATTAACGGCGACAGTTTCGAGGAAACACTGATTTCCGTGAATCCGACGGCTCTCGCAATTTTCTGGACGAGTTGTTCGTGAACTGGATTCTTCCAGGCATGCATGAAGCAAATCGCGAGTGAGCGAATGCCCGTCTCCCAAACCGCTTGCAACTGATGTTTGATCTGCTGGGGATCGGGGGCGGTCAGGACCTCTCCCTCGGCGGTGAGTCGTTCGTTAATCTCAATGACTGTCTCTGCGAGCGGTTCCGGTTTTTGGATGTTGAGTTGGAAGAGTTTTGGGCGATTCTGATTTCCAATGAGGAGAACGTCGGCGAAGCCTTGAGTGGTAACGAAGGCAACATGAGCGCCCTTACGCTCCAGGAGCGCATTCGTGCCGCGTGTTGTCCCCAGTTTCACGGCAATCGTGGGGATGGGTTGGCTGAGCGAGAGTCCTAATGTTTTGCGAATCGCCACTAAGGGGGCCGATTCGTGAGATCTCAATTCATAGGTGAGACCCGGAGGCTGATTTTGGGGGAGTGATTGGTCGAGATAGACACGCCCAGAGTCGGAATCGAAGGCGGTCACCTTCCAGTTGTGGTCGGGGAATTCGTTTAGTGTCAGTTCGTAACCGTTCCAGAAATCGGGTGGCTCGGACTGTCTCAGCGGGTCGAAAAACGAAGTTCGTTCGGTATCCAGATCGAGCATTTCACCCTTGGTAGCACCCGAACTGAGCGTTTTGCAGCTACGCAGTCCCTCATCGGGAGATCGGGCAATGCAATCCGTGAAGGTGCCACCCACGTCAATCCAGAATTCCCATTGGGACATTGGCTTTTCGGACTCTCAAGGGATCAAGGTTATATCAGGATCTGATATTCTATCGCTCTTTAGTCTGCTTCGCGAGTCCTGCTGGTCCGAGGACCGGTTGTGCCCACGCGCGTTCGAATTCACCAACTTCCGACGGGTTGGGAACTTTTTGATTCGAGGTGACTTTGGCCCGCACATACAATTCATCTCCCTGAAACTCGTAGCGGGCAGATGCTCCTTTCACGGTTGCCAAGACTTCACCCACATCTTCGGAGTAACGACGAGTCGTGCGGATTTCTTTTCCGTCCTTGCCGATGACCGGTTTCGATTCGGGGTCGTACCCTGCGCGAGTCCCAATGAATTCAATCGTGTATTCGACCCCTTCTTCTGCTTCAACGGCCAACTCATACACTTTCTTCGTCGCCGTGACGGCCTTCAAATCGACTCCGCAAGATGCATAAAACTGCCCCGCTTCCATCGAGAAAATCAACGTTTCTGCTTCCAACTTGTCTGCCAAAACCATCACCCATCCTCGTCCCGGTTCGGATGCGCGAGAGGGGATGTCGTGATAGCTGTGTCCGTCGTCGGTCGCGATGCCGTACATGATGGGTAAATTCAGTTTGTCGATACGTTGGGTCAACACAATATCCCAGATTCGTTCCGTCGAAGCTCGTTCTTCATTTCCGGAGTCATTCACGCCGGGGTGACCGTTATAAACTTCAAAGAAATTCTCTCCCCGAATCCCCATCAGGTCTTCCGCAGTGACGGAGTAGCCAAAGTTCGGGTGATTCAAGTGGATCATAATTACCTTCCCGGTTCGTTCCCGCTGAGCGATGACGGCGTCCACATTGTTCTGCATCGTTTGCGCAACGCTGTCCCCACGCATCGGCGGGATCGCTTCCTGGATGTTGGAGGCGTTCATGTGGATGGGATGCTTGTCGAATCTGTCGGAGATTTCTTCTCCACGAATCAGCAAGAATTCTTCGGGGATTGTGAATTCGTTATACAGTTCGGGGAACTTTTTGAGCTTGACCTCAAGCCGACCTTCTTTTTCACGCTCAACGACCCAGCCTTCAGGGAATTTTTTCTTGAGTTTATCGTAGGCCTCACGCTTCCCTTTGCTTTTCTCGACATCGATCCATTTGTCGGACTCCTGAATATTGTTGTGATCGGTGTAGCACAGGAATTGGTAGCCGTTATCTTGATACCAATCGGCAATCATCTCTGGATAATCGTCTCCATCACTCCACAGAGAATGCGTGTGCAGATTGCCGCGATACCATTTCTGCGTCGGTTTGGCTTTCAATTCGTAGACAACAGCCGCATCGGCTGAATTGTTTCCCGTATCTTGCCGAAGGAGAACCGTGAACAGAGTCAAGACAGCAATCAGGCTTGTGAGGAGAGTGATTCGCGGAGTGGTCAACTTCATGGCGGGTCTTTCGGTGAGGTGGGACGCAAGCAACTGTGTCTCTCACGCTAACCCGGTCCGATTCGAGAATCCACTATCAAGAGGCTCGACCTACCATTTTTGATGCGATCTTGATCGAGAATTCATGAAATGTGTGTGCGAATCGAGTCCTCCTTCTCTATCTGACCTCGACTGCTATAATGTCTCGCAACTGTTCAGTTTAGCGAAAATCAATACTTCAGGAGTTTTATAATGCGAAGTTCCAATCCCGTCATGTCGGATCGGGTTTTTCAGACAGCCAGCACAGGCTACGCGACCGACGCTGATGTGATGACCGTTCAGGGAGCCGCCGTCAAAACTGCCATTCTGGTTGTGCTCGCGTTTGCAGCCGCTGCTTTCAGTTGGCAGACCTGTCTGACACAGCCACAACTTTATCCGGCGTTCGGTTTTGGCGGAGGCATTCTTGGGTTCATTCTGGTGTTAGTGACCAGCTTCAAGCCAACGATCTCGCCGTACACAGCTCCGCTTTATGCCGTGGCCGAAGGACTCGCACTGGGTGCGATTTCCGGCCTGATGAATCAAATTTATCCCGAAATCGCGATACAGGCTGTCTGTCTGACATTAGGCACATTATTCACAATGTGCTTGGTCTATTCAAATGGCTGGATCAAAGTGACGGACCGGTTGAGAACCGGCTTGATGGCTGCCATGGGGGGAATCTTCTTCATTTATCTGGCTAGTTTTATTCTCCGGTTCTTCGGTGTTGATATTCCTTACATTCACGGTAACGGACCAATAGGAATAGGTTTTAGTTTGGTTGTCGTAGGAGTGGCTGCGTTCTGTTTGTTACTCGATTTCGATTTCATTACCAAAGGGGCTCAGTATGGTGCCCCAAAGTATATGGAATGGTATGGCGCGCTGGGATTGATGGTCACGCTTGTTTGGTTGTACCTCGAAATCCTGCGTTTGCTGTCTAAAATTCAAAGTCGTAACTGATGATGAGATGAGGATAGTGTAGTGTCTCACAAAGATGAGATCTTTGTTGTTTGTTTATCAATTGATTGGAGTGATCTTTCCGAAATGCGTTGCAATAATCCTTCTCTTCCTTTGGAGGAGAAGGTGCCCGATAGGGCGGATGAGGAGGTGGTTCAGTCAATATTGATCACCTCCTCATCCCGTCCCTCTCCTCCCAAGGAGGAGAGGGTGGCATGCAGGTTGGCAAGTTCATCAATACTGAGCGAATTTCCGAAAA
>JAQWSQ010000031.1 GCA_029243145.1 Planctomycetaceae bacterium
AGAGACTGTCGACCATCAGGTCGATGTACTTTTCCCAATCTTCAATCTTGTCTTCACCGATGACAATTTTACTGTAACCGGGTCCATGAGCGGCGACCTTGGGATTGCCGGCATGTTGATCGACGGTCGCCTGTCCTCCAAAGATCGTCGAGCGTTCGCACGACTCCATGATGGCCGAGCCGCATTCGTGAGGTCCGGGGTAGAGGCAGAACGCTTCGCGCGGGATGCCGGCTTTCACCATCGCTTCGAACATTCGGTAAGGCGTCCAAGGTTCGGAAGAACCCGGCTTGAGGACCAATCCAATTTGTAGCGGGATCACGGGAAGCCAGAGTGTGTGGACACCGGGTGAGTTGGACGGCAAGACCCAGCCGCAGGCATTGGTTGTTGCCTGATAACTGATATTGATGCCGCGTCCTTCTTCGCCGTAACCGTTACTGAAAACATCGAGAGGCAAGCCGCGCGTGAGTGCGTCGAGAACTTTGCCCATGTTCCTCATCACATAGGCACTTTTGCCCATGTTGAATTTGCACATATGCTCGGGCAGGCCGGTCGAAGCCGATTGAATGCGGCAGAACTCTTCGGGAGTTTGTGTGCCGTTCCCCATCGGGAGTTCATCGTTGACATAATAGTCGGCGGCTTTCTCGCACATACCGATCAGGTCTTCGATGGAATATTGACGCAGGAGATCGCGTGCTTTCTTGGCTTTGCGCATATCCATCTTGATGATGCCGCCGTTGGCCTGATGGACCTTGGCGAGTTCTTCGCCGGTTTCAAAATGGACGACGGGCGATTGATCCATCGATTCGTAGGGTTTGCCCCAACGGATTACAGGGATTTCGAGCATGGTAAATTTCTTTCATGTTTTGACGCAAAGACGCAAAGAGTTGAAGAAACGCAAAGAAATATTTTTAATGATCCAACTGGTTCACGACTCGGTGAACTCTATTTTTGAGAAGTTTCTGGCCGAAGTTAATCACCAGCCCCAGTCGTTTATCAGTCAATTTTAAGTAAGTTAAACATTGTGATCGGTAGATATCATGATCTTCTTCGGTCGCTTTACATTCCACAATCACAAGATCATTGACCAGAAGGTCAATCCGAAACGCTTTCGATAGTTGATTCCCTTTGTAAACAATCGGCACTTCAATCTGACGTTCAGCCTTCAAACCCTGACTTTCCAATTCAAACGCCAGAGCTTCTTCATAGAGACTTTCGAGGAGTCCGGGACCGCCAAGTTCGCGATGGACTTCTATGGCTGCACCGATAATGGCATGACTCAGATCATTTTCATTCATCATGTCATACTACTCCGCACGCTTCATTCGACTCTTCGCGATTCTTCTTCTCTTTGCGGCTTTGCGTCAAAAAAATAACTAACTCAAGCTCAATAAACGCCGACTGTTGTGCTTTGGGCGATTTCGTGAAACGGTCGAGTTCCCGAGACGCCGTCCCACGGGTATTGTTCGTGTGGACGTTCGCGTTCCCCTTCGTCGCGTTCCATGAAGCCGGGAATAAACAGTTCGTGTGTCAGTGTGTAAAGTTTGACGCGACCGGTTTCGTCGTATTCAACAACTTCGTCGTAGTCGTCAAAGTTGACCACTTCGACGACCGCTCGCGGTTGCGGAGCGTAATAGGTGATCTTGAAGTTGTCGGCAGGGTCGAAAGGCTTGCCGCAGGCGAGACCCATCAACGTGTTGCCGTAAGTTGGCGTGATGTAAACATTCTCGCCCAGCAACTCTTCTTTACAGAAGCGATACCATTGCGGCGTAAACTCGGTTCCACCGGCGAAGATGCCCGTGATGCCGATCTCTTCAATGCTGGTGTCTTCATCGATGAGACGCAGAGCAAGAGCTTCGAGAAGCTTGGGTGTGGCGAACATACATTGCACGTTGTGGTTCGATGTCAGGATGGTCATCGCCTGATCGATCACGTGCGCACTGTAGGCTTTGGCTTCATCGATCTTGCCTTGCTTGATCAATTTGACAACCCAGCGCGGATCGAGATCAACGCAGAAGCAAATGCCACCACGAGTTTGGCAGAGATGCTCGACGGCCAACCGCAATCGTCGCGGACCGGAGGGACCGAGCATCAGCCAGTTGGCTCCGCGCGGGAAGTATTCGTCGGGAAGCGTTTTGGAGAACTCTTCATAATCGATACGGAAGTCGTCGACGACACAGCGGCTCTTGGGAGTCCCCGTGGTGCCGCCCGTTTCAAAGACGTAACGACCTTTGTCGTGCCATTTTTTCGGGAGGAACCGATCAACCGGTCCGCCGCGAAGATCGTCGTCTTCAAACAGAGGGAATTTTTTCAGATCGTCAAAGCAGTTGACATCGGTGAGAGGATCGAAGTCGAACCCTGCGGATTTTTCGAGCCAATAGGGGGCTCCGTCTTCTGGGTGGAAGTGCAATTGCACGATTTCGACGGTTTGCTTGTCGACCGCTTCGCGAGCGGCTTTCACTTTGTCTTCCAGAGTCGTACTCACGGTGAGATCCTGTTTCGAAAGGGTGATAATGTTTGATCAATCTCAACCTCGGCTTGGGGATTTCCTCAGCCAATGGAAGGATTGAAAGTGTGCATGATTTTGAAAAAACCGACCGAATCCGTGGAGGGTCATCAGGTGGGAGCAGTCGCCGGGCGATCTGCCGATCATCCATTGTGTCGGAATGGGATGCGGTTTGCAATCATTGTCGACTCCCCGAAATGATAGCCGAAACCACGTTTTCGTCCACGATTTTGATTCATTCTAGCCCCTTTCAGAATTCTCTGGTCAGCCAGAGGTTCGGGAGTGAATATGGGGCTGCGTGAGGTATCCACATGCGATTATTGGCACTGCCGGAAATGCGTGGTTATTTTATGGAATTGCGTGAAGCCTCAGTTCGACTTTCTTCGAAACGTGTGAAAGGAAATCACAATGTTGTATGCAATTACGAGTTACTTTAACCCTTGTCACTATGCCAACCGTCTCAAAAATTACCACATCTTCCGCGAGCATCTCAATGTGCCTTTGATTGCCATTGAATTGGGTTTCAATGGACATTTCGATCTCGATGAAGATGATGCCGACATCATGGTTCGCATCGAGGATGGCGATGTGATGTTCCAAAAGGAACGCTTACTCAATATTCTGATCGAGAGTCATCTTCCCGATGACTGCACGGAAGTCGCGTGGCTGGATTGCGATATTGTCTTTACACGTGATGATTGGGCTGAAGCAACGAGCCAGGCTCTGAAACATTCTGATTTCGTGCAGCCGTTTGAATTCGCCCATCAGGCCAATGAAACTGACAGGGAATTAAAGAGTTTTGATGCTTCCAAGGTTGAGTTAAACTTCAGCTTCGCCAATCGTGCTCAGAGGGCCGACTTTGATCCACGGAAAATGATGCCCTACCTTCGCGCCCAAAATTATGGTCGTACGGGATTAGCTTGGGCGGCACGCCGTGACTGCCTCGAAGGAATCGGTTTATTTGATCACTGCATCATTGGAAGTGGAGACTGTGCGTTGCCTGCTCTGATGAAGGGAATGGAAGCATCCTTCCAGTCTTCTCTTTCCTCCGGCCCCATGTTTGACCGGGCATTTGAAAGCTGGAGCCATCAAATCCGTCAACGATCCGAGTTGACTGTGGATTGCATCCCAGGGACCTTGGTTCAACTTTGGCATGGCGACTATACCAATCGTCAATATGATGGACGGCACCATTTCTTAAGTGAACAATCGACCGATGCCGTCGCCGATCTTGTTCTGGGTGATGAAGGAGCTTGGCGCTGGGCGACTCCCAATTCGGAAATCGCACAGTATGTTTCTGATTACTTTTGGAGTCGTCAGGAAGACACTGCCGCTGTTGTCTAAGCCAAGGTTGTCTAAATTTCCCGAACCAGATTCCCTTTTCGTCTGTCGGAGAGATGCGTTGACCAACGACATCATCGCAGACGGGGAGGTGGATCATGGCATCACAAAATCAGCAGCAGTTCGTCAATCTCGAATCGGGTCAACCCTGCTTTCGAGACACCTAATTTCGAGACAATGAGTAAACGGCGTCGCGGCTATCCGTCTGAGACGCACGTTAAACGAGGTGTGCGCGTTGTCCACGGCGACAAACTGCTCGTCGAGAAGCTCGGTCGCAATGACTTGTGTCCGTGTGGATCGGGTCAGCGGTTCAAATAATGCTGCCTGAAGAAAGGTTGCTTTTGTCGGTGTCCTGCGTGAGGACTACTATCGGGAGTGAGTAAGACTCTCTCTTGATAAATAACGATTTCCGATATTCCCAATGGAATTTCTCTTTGGAAAAGATGGTGGTGATCCTAAACTGAAGGGACTTCGTTGGTTTGATAGAGACACAGAAATATCGACTTATCCTAGGAGTGATTCATGCACCTCGAATGCCACATTGATAAATCGTTGCCGAATCAGGTTCGCGAAACCACAGAAGAACGTGTGCTTTCAAAACTCAGCCGTTTCCAAGAGCAAATTAAAGATGTTTCGGTGACTCTCCGCGACTTGAATGGCCCCAAGGGGGGCGTCGATATTCAGTGTCGCGTCCATTTGAACTGCGAAATGACGGGCGAGACGGTGATTGAAGAGACGGCAGAAAATGTGGGAGCCGCTTTGACAGGTGCACTCGACCGAACCGTGCATACCTTGGCGCGAAAACGAGATCAAGTGGTGAAAAAACAGCGTCAAAGCACGACCATTCGGGGAGCGGCTGAGGAGTGGAATCAGGAAACCCTTTGATCTTTCTGAGATAATCCTGATGATGGCTTATCACCCTCATGGCCAACACTTCCACACATCGATTTGAGACTGTCGTTCTCGGGCAAGGACTTGCCGGCTCCTCGCTCGCATGGAAACTTCATGAACGCGGGGAGTCGGTGTTGTTGATTGACCGCGGTGATGAGTCCTCATCCTCGCGGATTGCTGCCGGTTTGCTCACGCCGATCACCGGGCAACGTCTCGCTCGCTATCCCGATTGGGGACAGTTTTATAATGCTGCTAAAGCATTCTATCGGATTGTCGAACAGCAAACGGGTGAGGCGTTTTTTTCTGAAACACCGATGGTGCGGGTTTTCGCATCGAGTGAAGAACGAGAACTGTTTCTCAAAAAATATCGCGACGCCGATGATGTGAGATTGTGTGAGGCATCGGCATTGCCCAAAGCGGTCTCATCACCATTTGGTGGATTTGAGATGCTGACCGCGGCTCGGCTCGATACAAAATCCTATTTAGCCGCGACGCAAAGTTATTTCGAGACGCAGTGTGGATATCGGCAAGCAACAATATCTCTACCTGCAGATGTGCAGGTTGAGAAAGATCGAATCTCACTTCCGCGTTTGAACGTAGAGTGCAACCGAGTTGTTTTTTGTCAGGGATTTGAATCCACGAAAAATCCGTGGTTTCGAGACGTTCCATTTGATGCTGCCAAGGGTGAGATTCTCACGTTGAAAGTATCGGATTGGGAAGAGTCTAGAGTTGTCCATGCGGGAATATGGGTGGCTCCCGAACAAAATGGTCACGTCCGAATTGGTGCCACCTACGAACGTGACCAACTCGATAAATGTCCCACAGAAGCGGGACGAACGGATCTTCTTAAAAGATGGAGCCAGTTACAAAATGTTTCACAAGAAGAGGAGATCGTCGAACACCGGGCGGCAGTTCGTCCCGTGATTCATGGACGCTCGCCGAGAATGGGAGTTCATCCGAATGACACTCGACTTGGCTTTATGAACGGCTTGGGTTCGCGGGGGGCTTTGTTGTCTCCGGTCTTAGCAGATCAAATGAGAGGACTGTTGTGTGAAGGCATTGCCGTCGATAACAAATACGACCTTCATCAAAAAGTGGATCTTTCCTCATGCTTCGTTTGACCGACCGTGCTCATGAGATTTGCCGGCGTTTTTTACAGCCTGGCGACATTGCCATCGACGCGACTGTCGGTAATGGCCATGACACTCTATTTCTGGCGGAGACCGTTGGTCCTGAAGGACGAGTCTATGGTTTTGATGTGCAAGCAGCCGCTTTAGAACAGGCTCGGCAGAAACTTGGACCAGAGTATTCATCACGCGTCACATTATTCCATAACTCTCACGTGGAAATGAATCAGTTGATTGACTCCGAACATCGCGGTCACATCAAGGTGGTCATGTTCAACCTGGGATACTTGCCGGGAGGGAATAAAGAGATCACGACTCATACTGAAAGTACGCTGCGTGCGATTGAAGCTGCCTGCGAGTTACTACATCCTGCCGGGCTTATCTCCGTCACCGCTTATCCGGGACACGAGGCGGGGCAACACGAAACCGGAGCCGTTGCTGACTTCTTCCGGGACTGTGAAGCCGATGGCTGGTGTTTGGAAATCATCGAAGCGGTTGCCGAAAGTGAGACGGCTCCTCGTTTGTTTCTCTTATCGGGTCAGGGGGGATCATAACCCGGTTTTCCAAATGGATTGCAGCGGAGGACACGCCAAGTTCCTTTAGCGACTCCTTTGATGGCTCCATATTTTCGAATTGCCTGGATCATGTAATGGCTACATGTTGGTTGAAAGCGACATTGACGACCGATAATGGGGCTCAAAGTCCACTGATAGACTTTCACCAGACCGATCACGCAATTGCCGGGCAAGTTCCAGATGGCACAGGCGAATGACTTCATGAGTTCTTTTCCTGCTCACGATCAGCCAGCTTGTGACACAGCCGTTTCAATGATCGTCGATAATCTCGCAAGGTGGCTTGAGAACCGTTGCGCGGAATCAAAATCAGATCGAAACCAACGGGGAGTTCGTGTTGAGAGAGACGAAAGGCTTCGCGCAATAGCCTTTTGATACGATTTCTCACCACTGCAGGGCCATGTTTGCGAGAGACAGACAGCCCGATCCGCGAGACCGGAGTCTCGGTTTGGTGAGAATCATTGGACGACGAATAGATCAGTAGGTGATGGTCTGAGGCTCTGTTGCGGAGATCGTAGACGCGTTGAAATTCCGTCGGCAATCGCAGGTGTTGTTGTTTGCGAAACCGCCAATCGGTCATTTGGTCTCCTCTTGGGTTTCATCGCTCTCATTTTCGGCGGGTTGACTCTTCGCATGTTTGAGATACCAAAGTTCGTCTCGAGCTTGGGAGGGACCACGACCCGCGGCGATCTGCCGACGAGTGCGACGACCATAGATGAGAGTGACGGCCACCAGAAATAACCCGACCAGAAATATTCCCGCTGTCAGAATGATTCCAATTTCGAGTTTTCGCTTTTTCAGATCCTCATCTTCCTCGTCTAAATCAGAACTCTGACTGGTCGAGACATCACTGGTTAATTCAGTCGTCGCATTTTGAAGGGCTGTATCCTGCGCGAAGACTGTTTGCGAAGCAAGCAGCGCGAGTAGAATGAAGATCAATTTGGAGGAGTGCATGCGAGAGCCTTTTCAACGATTCCAGAGATTGGTTCTGGGGTGCTCTTGTCCGGCCTCTTGCAACTGTTCATAGAGTTTACGTTGTTCGTCGGTCAGTTCTTTGGGGGACACAATTTTCACAACGACAAATTGATCGCCGATTTGTTTCGTCTTACGATCAACGATTCCCTTCTCCTTAAGTCGTAACTTCATTCCACTGGATGTTCCCGGAGGAACGGTCAACACCACCGGCCCCTCTTCCAAGGTGGGAACTTCCAATTGAGTTCCGAGAGCCGCTTCTGCAGCAGTGAGTGGAAGATCGAGCAATAGATTGTTTCCGTCGCGTCGGAACCAGGGATGAACGCCGACTTGCACCGTGATGAGGAGATCGCCGGCTGGTCCTCCCGCAGAGCCTGCAGAACCTTGCCCGGCCAGTCGAATTTGTTTTCCCGATTCGATTCCGGCAGGGATTGTGATTGTGATCTGTTGTGGTTGACCATCGACGCGATAGCTGAGGTCGTGTTTTCCACCGAGTGCGGCGATGTCGAAGTCCACGTGAATTTCGGTGGTCAGATCGGCACCTTTGCGGGGACGCGGTTGCGCGCGACCTCGACTGCCTCGACCACCTCCAAAAAGATCCTGAAAATCAAATCCACCGCCAAAAATATCATCCAGATCAACGGGGCCACCACCGCCACCGGCCCAGTGATGTTGTCCACCTCCCGTACCGGCTCCGACGTTTTTCCAAGCCGACCCATATTGGTCGTACTTTTGTCTTTTCTCTTTGTCGCCCAGAACGTCGTAAGCTTCCTGGATTTCCTTAAATTTGGTCGCGGCGGCTTTGTCATCCGGTTTGACATCAGGATGATACTTTCGTGCGAGTTTTTTGTAGGCTTTTCGGATTTCCTCCTGAGATGCGGACTTGGAGACTCCTAAACTCTGGTAATAATCATCTGCTGGCATCGGAATATCGGTTTCTGATCACTCGGTGAATATTTGAGTTATGAAAAAAAATGGAATTGCGGGCTGAGGAACAGTTGCGGACTTTGATACTGTTCCGTCATCATTCTACGTCTCGTCTACTCGCACGATCAAGGATACGTGCAGAAACCCTGAATTCTATGCTCCGATTTGCCTTCTCCAACTTGCTCAATCGTAAAGCCCGCTCGACGCTGGCATTGCTGGGGCTCACGGTCGCGATTGCCGGTATGGTCGGTCTTTTCTCCATTGTGGAAGGTCTGGATCGCATCACCGAGGACACGTTTAGCCGTATTCCCGGAATTTTGGTGATGCAAACTGGGGCACCGATTCCGCTTTTTTCTCGTTTGCCGGCAGAATGGGAAGACGATCTGAAAAACGTCAAGAATGTCAAAATTGTCTGCCCTGAAATCTGGGTTCGCGTGAATGTGCTGGAGGGGAAAATGATTATCAATCCCCCCCGATTTTTGCTCGGAGTGGATATTGAACTCTGGAATTCACTCGGTCACGCCCTCTATCGGGACGATCTTGTGGAAGGACGGTTCCTGACCAACGATGATATCGGTACGCGAAATGTTGTACTCGCCAAATTGATTCAGAGTGAAATGAAGCTCGAACTGGGGGAAAGTTTTTCCATCAACGGTCAAGAGGCGACTTTGGTTGGAGTTTATGAAACCGGATCGATCCTGATCGATATGACGATCATCATGGATATCGGCAGCTTACGAGATCAGTCGCGTTTTGATCCCACTGCGATCTCGGCATTTTATGTGGAAGCCGTCGATGACGATCTCAATGAACAGGTGATTGACGATATTCGGGATGCGTTTCGGGGGCGAAAAGGGGACCGGTGGGCTCCCTCTTCGGTCGTGCTGACACCGATGGAAAATCCTCTCGAAACAATGATCGAAGGTTTGGATCGCTGGCTGAAGTCGGCCTCTTCCGCAAACCCATCACAATTATCGAAAGAGCCCGAGAGCCCGCCCGAACCGTTGGATGTTTCTCCCGCCAAAGAAAATATAGTCACCGAAAAAGTGGTCACCGAAGATGACTTGGAAATCAAAAAACACTTACAGGTGGATGAGTCGATCCCAATTGACGTGCAGACAGCCGATGCCTGGGGTGAAAAATTTGGTGACTTCATGTCGGAACTCGACTTCATCATGTTCATTCTGACTAGCATCGGGATGACGATTGCCGCTTTAGGTGTAGTGAATACGATGTTGATGAGTGTCAGTGAACGAATTATTGAAATCGGAATTTTGAAAGCCAATGGCTGGTCGAAGAAGCACGTTTTAAGTCTGATTTCGTTCGAGAGCGGATTTCTGGGGTTAGGGGGTGGATGTCTGGGATGTTTGTTTGGATGGATCGCGACACTCATTGTGAATGTGAGTTTCCCGGATCGTGTGGAGTTATATGCGAGTCCGCAGTTGCTCTGTTTCAGTTTGTTCTTCTCGGTCGTTTTGGGACTGTTTGCTGGTTTGTATCCTGCCATCTGGGCGATGCGAATGATGCCGATGGATGCCATTCGTCGTGGGTGATGTTCCGGGAAGTGAGAGCACAAAATGAATGAGAACCAAAACGGCAGTGCAACAACAGAAGAAGAGCAGTTTCTCGCGGTTAGGGATCTGGAAAAGATTCACCTGCGCGGAGAGACCCAAGTCCCCGCGTTAAGAGGACTCTCGTGTGCGTTTGAGAAGGGGTCGTTCAATTTTATTTTGGGGCCTTCGGGAAGCGGCAAGAGTTCTCTGCTGTATCTGTTGGGAGCTCTCGATGACCCCAGTGGAGGAGAGATCTACTTTCAAGGAAAATCCTTGAAGTCTTTGTCGGAACCACAGCGCGATCATTACCGCCGCGAGCAGGTTGGATTCATCTTTCAAAGTTTTAATCTTTTGAAAACTTTGAACGCGGTTGATAATGTGTTGGTTCCTTTCTTACCACAAGGGATCAGTGCCGACCTTCGCCAGCGTGCCGTGGAATTGTTAAAACAAGTGGGATTGGGACATCGTCTCGAACATCATCCCCATCATCTCTCAGGGGGAGAACAGCAAAGAGTGGCCATTGCCCGCGCCCTCTTGAAAAAACCCGAACTGGTTCTTGCCGATGAACCAACGGGCGAACTCGATAGTGCGAGCGGTGCCGAAGTCTTCCGCTATCTACGTCAGCTTCACGACGAGCAACAAACGACAGTGATTGTCGTCACACACGATGAGCGTTATCTCGAAAAAGCAGATCGTTTGCTTCATCTGGCCGATGGCCGACTTGTGCGAGAAGATGTTCATACCGGGTAAGAAAGGTTAGCCGGGTTCAATTGGGACTCTGGAAATTATGAGGTTCGGTGGTAACAACTGGCCCGTGTATGGGATATACTGTTTGTCGAGGGGCCAGCTAGTCGATGTATAGGGTTTGATTTACTCACGGAGATTCTGTCATGCTACGTTCCCTTCCGCTCATTATGTGCCTGTTTTTTGTTTCCTTGTTCGTTGGTTGCGATGCGCTTCGGGAAATCGAACAGCAAAGCGGAACGGTCGTGATTGATCCTGAAGACCCTGTCCAAGAAACCATCATTGCGAATCGGGGTCGCGACTTCGTCTACGAAATGCTGGTGACTCCTCCCGAAGGGGAATGGCTCGATCCATTGCCGTCTCTGACCTGGTGGGAATCTCTCGAAGAAGGTTGGAGAGAAGTCCGCAAAGAAGGTCGGCCAATGCTGGTCTTGGTGCATTGTCCCGTATCAACATCGTCAGGAAACCTGGCAGATGAGATGACCATTCCGCCTCCCGAACTTTCTGAAGTCCTTCGCCAATTTGTGACCGTCAAACTGACCGACGCTCGACAAATCGATTTGGCTCGAATGCCGTTTCAGCAATACTAGGATCCAGATCAAACTTGGTGGTGTTGGATCTTGTCTCCTGGCGGTCAGATTTACAGTGTGTTGGGAAAAGAAAGCTCGACCTCACCCGATTTGGAAATCGTCGATGCTATTGAGTGGATGACAGCCGTCCTGGATCATCATTGGGATCCTCGACGTGATGATTGGACTGCAGACGGAGACGAAGTTGCAGCTTCAACACCCGGCCAGTCGATTTCTGAAAACTCTGGCTACGCTCCCTGGAAAAAAGGAGCCGAGTACCTTGGAAATCTCAAGGACTCCGGTCGATGTATGTGCTGCCATCAAGTGCAGGATGTCTTCTGGAGCGAACAAAACCTCAACGATCAGTTTCATCCGAGTGCCGATTACTGGATATGGCCTCCAGCAGAGAGTACCGGCATCATTTTAGAAAATGCCTCAAACGGGGCCGTCTCCGAAGTTGTCCCAAACAGTCGCGCAGATCGTTCCTTGTTGAAAGCTGGCGACCGTATTGGTGTCATTGATCAGAAACGAGTCTTTTCACCAGCCGATATTCGTTCTTACCTGAATCAAGTGGCTGCCTTTGAATTTTATGTCGCCCAAAATCAGCATGTTGTCCGCTATAAGTTTCCCGAACAATCCTCTCATAACCGAGGTCACGACATCACGTGGCGAACGAGTATCGAAGAATCCGTGTTGGGGTCTCATCCCGGATTTTTGTTGGAAGCTGCCTCCAAGTCTGCACGGGCGAAACTGCAACTCGAAGGGCGGATGGCGCTGAGACCTCTGGTTGGTAACGACTCTCCCGCATGGAATGACGGTGTGCGACCCAATCACGTCATTGTGCGATTAGAGGAGTTGGGAGAAGACTTTACCCCTCGACAGTTTATGGTCGCCTTCAAGATGACGGCCATCGGTTCAAAGTCGAGTATTACCGTACGCAATCTCGATATGCCGGGGCTGGCAGAACGAATTGAGATCGAAGCAATCTCCATTCTGGACCTGCCTCCCGAAGCGATTCAGATGATGAAAGACCGGCAATAATAAGGTTTCTACAATCCAATGCAGATTTCAGGCCGGGTCTACAATGGGAAAAGTTTCCCATAACTACCTATCTTGGCGATCTCCGGTGGCTTACCCGCTTCCAGCAACCGGGGGCATCTGGAGAGATCCCTCAAGGATCAACGTCTCTGATTGAATCGTTGCCTGTCGTATTCCGATACTTGAAATAGAGTGTGATTGGCGAGAAATGGATTTTTCGCTGAGAGTGAGCAATCAACGAGAGAGATGAATCAACAAGGATGGTGTACGAGATGACGGCCCCCACTGAAGAAAACTTGCTCCACGAAGTTCAAGAACTGAACGAACAAATTCAAGAACTGCAAGCGAGCCTGATGCAGACCCAGAAACTGAGTTCTGTCGGTGCGCTGGCGTCTTCGACGACGCACGAGTTCAATAATATTCTGACCACCGTCATCAATTACGCCAAAATGGGGCTCCGTCACAAAGATGAGAAGACCCGTGTCAAGGCGTTTGAAAAAATTCTTGCCGCCGGTCAACGAGCTTCCAAAATCACTTGCGGCATGTTGTCTTACGCACGACAACAAGGGAATCGCCAAGAACCGACCGATGTTGTGCAGTTGGTGAAAAGCGTCATCGTGTTGGTCGAGAAAGACTTGCAGATGAATCGCATTCGCTGGCAGACCGATTATCTTGGTCACCCCGAAGCCAATTTGAACGCCGGTCAAATTCAGCAAGTGCTCGTCAACTTGATCGTCAATGCTCGACAGGCCATGGACGAAGGCGGTCAGTTGATTGTCACGGTCCGCAGCAATGGCCAAGAGAATTGGGCTGAGGTTTCTGTACGCGATACCGGATCGGGAATTCCCGCCGACAAACTCCGTAACATTTTCCAGCCTTTCTACACCACGAAAGAAGCCGATGCTCAAGGGCAAGGTGGGACCGGCTTAGGCTTGGCTCTTTGCAAAGATATTATAGACGGTCACGAAGGACGCATCCGCGTGGAGTCTGCGAGGGGCAAAGGAACCACATTTACTCTGAAGTTCCCACTCCTGCGAGAAATCCCACAGCTCGAAAATGCGGAAGAGATTCGCGAAGCCGGTTAAGCTCTTTTGGCATACTCGCGTAAGAACTGCAGTAGCTCGGGTGAACTTGCTTGATCAACCGTTCGGAAGCGGATGGTGATCTCTTCGCTGCCATCCGACTTGGCGACAATGTCACGTTTGCTTCCCAAGCCGGCAATTTGCCCCAGCGCGAACTGTTCGGCTTCAGCGGGGAGTTTCAGATCGATACCTTCTCGTCGTTTCGTATTAATGGAGAGCGATGTCGAACTCCCCGCAGGTGTGATGTTCACGATCGTTTTATTTTGCCAATCCCAATCGGCTTTTGGGAAGGTTTGATTCAACAGTTCTTCGAGGGACTCCAGTGTCTCATTTTTCCAGAGAACTCGCTTGTTGCTGGGGAACCCGATACGTTTGAAGTGCCATTTGCGACCGAGGACTTTCCAGGGGGAAAGATCTTCGACGTTCAGTTTTTCTGCCGAGACCTGCTTTAAGTATGACTCCATCGCAGTCTCAAGGAACTCCCAAAACTCGGGCGTATCAATTTCTTCTTCCCAGTGGACTGCGATTTGAACTTCCTGCCAGGGGCCGTTCTTATTCTTCACGCGAACACGTTTGGTCTTGCCGTAAACGGGCAGTTCATCGACCTCATCCAATGGCGGCAGATTTATGGCTTCATCAAGTTTGGCCTGCTTGAAGGTATTTTTCTTCACGCGGAATTTGAAAGTCAGTAGCCATTCTTCCCCCGTCATGGCATGCAAGAACCATGTGGACGACTTGCCCTCGGCGGTCATTTCGACGACTGCTCGATTCTTCCAATTGATATCGGGAAATTGCTTGTGTTTGTTGATGCGCTCGACAACGGACAGCAACGCTCCACCCTCCCACTGGCACTCGTTGCCATTATGAGACCGGCGGTCTTGAGTGTGCCATTTTTGACCGTCACGCTCCCAAGGCATTTTTTCATCTTTGCCGATGTGACGGAGTTCGAGATCGCCTGCTTTTTTCGCCGCTACGTCATCGACATTGAAAATTTCAGCCTGGGCCCGTTTCCCTTGTTTGAGGACCGGTTTCAAAATGTCTGCGGTCCAACTCGGATGATCGGTCGTAAAACAGTACGGCTCGTCTTTATCGCCGGGCAGTTTTTCGAGTCCCGTGATTTGTTCGGGTGTTCCCGCCGCCACAATCCAACCACCGCCGTCTCCCGCTTCGGGACCGACATCGACAATCCAGTCTGCACATTTAATAACATCGAGATTGTGTTCGATGACGACGACCGAGTTCCCAGCCTCCACCAGCGAGCCGAGAACCTTGAGCAATTTACGAATGTCATCAAAATGGAGTCCCGTCGTCGGTTCATCCAGCAGATAAAGTGTCTTGCCGGTCTGAGGTCGGGCAAGTTCTGCGGCCAGTTTGACACGCTGCGCTTCGCCTCCCGACAAGGTCGGGGCCGACTGTCCCAACGTCAGGTAATCGAGACCGATGGCACATAATGTCGCTAGGTACTGTCGGATTTTGGGAACATTATTGAACAGTTCGTTCGCTTCTCCAATCGACATTTCCAACACATCGGCAATCGATTTACCGCGGAACTTCACATCCAGCGTTTCCTGATTGAAACGTCGACCTTTGCAGGTCTCACATTCGACCCAGACATCGGGGAGGAAGTGCATCTCGACGCAAATCTGGCCGTTGCCTTCACAATCGTCGCAACGACCACCGGCTCGATTGAAACTGAACCTTCCCGGACGATAACCGCGAACTTTCGCTTCCGGCAGTCGAGTGAACAAATCGCGGATATAATCGAACACGCCGGTATAGGTGGCCGGGTTTGAGGCGGGCGTCGATCCAAGTGGCTTCTGATCGACGACGACCAGTTTATTCAGATTTTGGACACCCAATAGGTCGGCATGTTCGCCGGGTTCATCTCCCGATTTGGAGAAATGACGATTGACGGCTCGTGCGAGAGTTTCCTCGATGAGGGAGCTTTTGCCCGATCCCGATACTCCCGTCACGCAGGTCATGGTTCCTAACGGGATCTGTAAATCGACGTCACGCAGGTTACGATGCCTAACACCCAAGAGTTCCAGCCAACCTCCTCCCGGTGGCTGATCACTTTTGACCCCCGATGTTCGACGGGACTCGGGAATGGGGATCTCTTCTTTGTTCGCGAGGTAACGCCCTGTTAGAGACGTTTTTGATCGCTGTAGTCCTTTGTGAGTCCCTTCGCCGACAATGGTTCCTCCCAGACGACCGGCTCCCGGTCCGAAGTCATAGAGGCGGTCAGAGGCTTCGAGCACTTCGCGATCATGTTCGACTAAGACAAGAGTATTGCCGAGGTCGCGGAGTTTCTTCAGAGCTTCCAATAAGCGGCGGTTATCGCGTGGATGAAGACCGATGGTCGGTTCGTCGAGAACATACAGAACGCCCGTGAGGGCTCGTCCCAATTGACCTGCCAAGCGGATGCGTTGAGCCTCGCCGCCCGAGAGTGTCGGCAATGATCGACCAAGATTGAGATAATCGAGACCGACATCAATGAGGAACGAGAGGCGGTTTCTGGCTTCAGAGAGTAGATCACCGGCAATCTGTTTTTCGCGTTTCGAGAGCACAATCGAATCAAAAAATTCAATCGTTTCATTGAGTGGCTTGCGACAGACATCGTCGATGGTTTGTCCATGTAATTGCACAGCGGCCGCTTCATCCTGCAAGCGACTCCCGCGACAAACCGAGCATTGCCCCTGGCTTAATTGTCCCTGTAACTTACGACGGTAGGTATAAGAAAGTTGCGACGCTTCTTCGAGAGCCGACATGAGTCCTTTGAACCGAATTTTCTGTCGTCCTGTTTTGTCGAGGGGAATCCATTCATCGGCGTCTCCACCAAAGAGCAGAATTCGACGCTGTTTCGATTCGAGATAGTCGACGTATTCATCGGTAGGAATTTCGTAATGATCGCAGACAGCTTGCATGATTTCCGCGAAGGCGGGGTTCTCTTCGAAGGTTGGCCAAGCGAGAATCGCACCGTCCGCTACGGTTTTATCTAGGTCAATCAATTGTTCGATGAGTGTTGATCCCGATTCGGTCCCGAGCCCTTCACACGCCGGACACCAACCGAGAGAGCTGTTGAACGAAAAGTGATGCGGCGAATGCTCTTCGAAACTTCGTTCGCACGAGTGACAGAACCGTGCGAGTGAAAAGGGGCGTTCTGCGACGCTGTCGTCGTCATTCTCAACCAAGGCAATCATGAAGCCTCGACCATGATCGAGTGCCGTTTCGACCGAGTCAGCGAGCCGTCCCCGTTTTTTGGGATCAACGGTCACTCGGTCCACAACGACGGCTACTTCGTGATACCGTTTATGATCCATTTCAGGAACATCTTCGAGTCGATGAATCTCCCCGTCGACGCGGACGCGGGTAAACCCTTCCGCTTGCAAGTTCTCCCAGACCGATTGAAAGGTACGATTGATGGCCACTTCTTGTGGTGCCAGCAGAATGATTTTTGTACCCGTGTCGAATTCCATGAGCCGGTCAATCACTTGATCGGTCGTTTGAGATTCCACCGGGATATGGCAATCGGGACAATATTGATCTCCCAAGCGTGCAAAAAGTACGCGCAGATGATCGTAAATCTCGGTGATCGTCCCGACGGTTGCACGGGGAGTCGATCCCGTGTTTTTCTGTTCGATGGCAATCGCGGGAGAGAGTCCCTGGATATGTTCGACCCGCGGTTTGGGCATCCGGCCGAGAAACTGTCGAGCGTATGAGGACAACGATTCCACATACCGCCTTTGCCCCTCGGCGTAGATTGTGTCCATGGCGAGTGATGTCTTGCCGCTCCCGGAGGGGCCACAGAAGACACTCATTTGTTCACGAGGAATATTGACGTCGAGATTCTGCAGATTGTGTTGTCGAGCACCGGTCACCTCGATGTTCTTGAACTCTTTGACCGGCGTGCGGCGTGCCAGTTGTTTCATGACCGGGGAATCGGTCGGTGCCGAGAGGCGTTTCGATTTGGCTTTGGTGGCCAATGCCGGGATAAACGGTAACAAAGCTGCTCCGGTATGAGACTTTTTCGTCTTGGCAATTTTCTCGGGTGGCCCCTCTGCAATAATGGAACCTCCACCTTCGCCCCCTTCGGGACCAAGATCGATCACCCAATCTGCTGTCTTGATGACATCAGAATTATGTTCGACAACAAGCACCGTATTCCCCGCGTCGACAAACCCATGAAGCACTTCGAGTAATTTTTCGACATCGGCAAAGTGCAGACCGGTCGTCGGCTCGTCGAGCAGATAAAGAGTCTGACCCGTACTGCGTTTACCCAGTTCTCGTGCCAGTTTGATCCGTTGGGCTTCACCGCCCGAGAGTGTCGGCGAAGGTTGGCCAAGTTTTAGATAGTCGAGACCAACATCATGTAGTGTCTGTAATAATCGATGAATTTTGGGATGATTTTCGAAATGCTCCAATGCTTCTTGAATATCCATATTGAGCACATCGGCGATGCTCTTCCCTTTGTATTTCACTTCCAGCGTTTCGTGATGGAACCGTTTGCCTTCACAGACCGGGCATGTCACCCAAATGTCGGCGAGAAAATCCATCTCCAGTTTGTTCGAGCCATGTCCTTCGCATGCTTCGCAGCGACCAGAAGCGACATTGAAGCTGAATCGGCCGGGTTTGTAGCCGCGCAGTTTTGATTCGGGCAATTTGGTATAAAGCGTGCGGATTTCATCAAACAGTTTGACGTAGGTGGCGGGGTTTGAGCGGGGTGTGCGTCCGATGGGAGATTGATCAATGTCGATCGCTTTGTCGATATGTTTGAACCCTTCAATTTTGTCATGATCGCCGGGCATCCCCTTGCCGCCATTGATGTCGCGATTGACGGCTTGCCAGAGAATATCGTTGAGGAGTGAACTTTTCCCTGACCCGCTGACGCCCGTCACGCAAACAAATTTGCCGAGCGGGATTTCCACGTCAACATCTTTCAAATTGTTGTGACGCGCGCCGGTCATCTTGATGACATGACCGTTCCCTTCCCGCCGTTCTTTGGGAACTTCAATCGTGCGTTTTCCTGACAGATACGCGCCCGTGACGCTTTTCTTCGTTTTCATCACTTGCGTCAATGAGCCTTGCGCGACCACTTCACCCCCACGAACTCCCGGTCCGGGTCCAAAGTCGATGATCTGGTCGGCGGCTCGCATCGTCTCTTCATCATGCTCGACAACAATGACTGTGTTCCCTTGATCGCGGAGTTCACAGAGACTGTCCAGCAGCATTGTGTTATCGCGAGGATGCAGTCCAATGGACGGTTCGTCGAGGATGTAAATCACGCCGACGAGTCCGCATCCGATTTGGCTGGCCAACCGAATCCGTTGACTCTCTCCTCCTGAAAGTGTGGGTGCTTTACGGTCGAGCGTGAGATAATTGAGGCCGCAACGCAGCAGGAATTCGAGCCGTCCGCGAATCTCCTTGATTGCTTCTTCGGCAATGATTTGCTGCATGTCATCGAGGACGAGACCTTCGAAAAAGCCATGCGCTTTATCGAGACTGAGATGGCAGACATCTCCCAGAGACAGCGAGCGATCTGCTTTCTTGCGAGCGAAGGAGGCTTTGGACGTGGAGAGTCGCACACTGCGCGCTTGCGAGTTCAGGCGTTCCCCGGCACACGCGGTACAATCGCGGAAGTCGAGATACTTTTCGATCTGTCGCCGTCGCATTGGGTTGCGGGTGCTGCGATAACTTTCCAGCAATTCTTCAACAATCCCCTCGAAAGTTCCTCCATGCTTCCAAGTACCGCCCGAATGTCCCCATTCGTAGGTGATATTGCGGTCTCCCGTTCCGTAGAGAAACAGTTGGCGGGCTTCTTCAGGGAGTTCACTCCATTCGGTTTTAAGGAGAGTGTCTTTCTCGAGTTCCAAATCCTCTTCGATGGCCCGTGCGATTCCTTTGTAGAGATGCTTTTTCCAACGACCGATTTTGCTGATCGGCCCCAACAGATCAATCGCACCCGACCATAAGGTTTTGGAAGAATCGGGAATCAGCTTGTCCAGCAATAACTCGTGTCGCATCCCCAAGCCGTTGCACTCTTGGCACATCCCGACGGGACTATTGAAACTGAAGAGTTGCGGTGATGGGGGCTCGTAACTGATGCCGCAATGTGTGCAGGCATACTTGGAACTGTAAAGCCGGTCGTCGAATTTGCTATCCTCTTTTTGGACGGCGACAAGCAACGCTCCTTGTGATTGTTTCAGTGCCGTCTCGATGGTTTCGGCCAGTCGCGTGCGCGTCACGTTCCCGGCAACCAATCGATCAATGACGACTTCAATCGTGTGTTTCATGTGCCGACCGAGTTGCAGGTCGTCGGTCAATTGAGCGACTTCGCCATTCACGCGGGCACGAAGAAATCCCTGTTTGAGCAAATCTTCAAACAGGTCTTTGTATTCCCCCTTCTGTTGCTGAATCAGAGGAGCCAGGACCAGATACTTCGTTCCTTCGGGTATTTGTTGCAACGATTCAAGTATTGTCTCTGACGATTGCGCGGTAATTGGGCGGTCGCATTCAGTGCAGTGACCTTGCCCCACTCGTGCGAACAACACGCGCAGATAATCGTAAATCTCGGTGATCGTGCCAACGGTACTTCGCGGATTACGTCCGCTCGTTTTCTGTTGAATGGAGATTGACGGTGCGAGTCCTTGAATCAAATCCACATTCGGTTTGGGCATCTGGCCCAAAAATTGTCGCGCGTAGGCTGAGAGGGATTCGACATATCGGCGTTGCCCCTCGGCATACAGGGTGTCAAACGCGAGCGAACTTTTCCCCGAGCCAGAAACGCCCGTCATTACGACCAGCTTGTTGCGGGGGATCACCAAGTCGACGTTTTGGAGATTGTGCTCACGCGCGCCGCGAATCGTAATGTCGGAGAGAGTCATGCCTGGTGCGATTTCGGGATGGGAGAGAGTTCTTGTTCTGTAGCAAAGGTCTGATTATAGGAGTGGGGTAAAGCAGGTAGCAACTGAACACTCACGAGAGAGATGGATTCCATTGGCGATCCCCCATTTTCCGTGATTTTGCCACTGCATTGACACTGACTGTCAGGATGCGAAAATGCGTTCTCGATATTCAAGACACAAAAACAAAACGCAGCCATCACCAGGAGTGATTAACGATGAGTGGCCCTATTGTACGCACAGGAACAACCCCATTATTCTGGGAAAACTACGACAAAGTCTTCGGCGATGAAGGTGAGAAGTCCAAAGGCAAGAAGGGCAAAAAGAAAAAGGCCGCCAAAAAGAAGTCTGTGAAGAAGAAGGCAACCAAAAAGAAAACAGCAAAGAAGAAGGTCGCTAAGAAAAAAGCGACTAAAAAGAAAAGCAAGAGGTAATTCAATCTAGGGGTGAGGGTTTTCTGCTCCGTCGGGCAGGGGCCTTCCTACCGATTTTAAGTCTTTGCAAGGTGGCTGGGGCGTGTTGACATTTGTGATGAAGTGAGAGCAGCTTTGCAAATTCGCTTGCATGTGCCTGCTCTCTCGCACGGCCCCAGATGAAAGTAGTGCTCGATAATTTCCTGAATCAATTAAAGGTTCGGCATGAGTCAAGACAATGACGCAAGATTACAGTTTGCAGAATTTCTAACGCGTCTTGCAAATGGAAGAGACCAGAGCACCGAATGGTCGGAGTACGTCGCAACTCACTATTCCGACCCATTTCTAGAGGAAATACGTCGCTGTGTTATGAGATTAAGGCATTATTCGACGGCGGTGTGGGGAGACCAAGCATCAAGCGACACACTTCTGAGTTGGGCCGATGCTCTGCGACTTTCAATTGACAGTCCTCTTCAACCACATAATCACTCATACATCAGTCTGCGGATGACCGCTTCGGAGTTTGTAATGCTTGATTGCATGCTTCGGCGATTCTCGGAAACAGATGAATTTATGATCAAAGACAACGCGGAACGTCAAGCACTTTATAACCTTCAATGCCTGTGCGAAAGTTATCCTGCGCATTCAGAGCTTCCCGCTATATCAATCGCGAGAGAAGAACTGCTCGGTCAATAAAGTTCGTAGGGCAGGGGCCTGTCTGCCGAAAATAAGAAGTGTGAGAAAAATGTGTGCGAGCTGCGGGGGAAATGTGATATCTTGAAGGTGATCTCTTAAGTAGGAAGAGAAGTCGCCAATGAATGCTCCTCATCATTCTACCACTTACGATTCAACCGGCAGAGCGAATGCTTCCGCCCATGAAAATTCTGCCGCGAAATTCTGGCCCAGAAGGTTTGTGACCTGCGCAGCAACTTACTACTTGCTCAGCGCGTTGACGTTGCCGATTGTTAATCGGATCTGGCTCGGTGAAATACCCTTACTTGCCCTCATTCAATTGCCGAAGTCATTTCTGAAATCGGCCATCCACACGCCTATGATGTCAGCGATGAATTCGCACTCGTATGTTCGGCCTCTCCAGATTACGGCGCCACGCATAGCTGGGCGATGGCTATCATGGTCACTCTTCCCGCGCTGTTTATCATCGCACTTCTTTGGGCAGTTCCAAGATTGCCACAACAACGAACTCTGATTGTTGCGTTGTTGGTTTGCGCGGGCATTGACGCTGTGGTCACGCTTTGGTTTGACAGCGTTTCTCACCTGAAACTTTATAATGCGATGTATTTCTAACCGTTATCTTGTTTTGGGTCTGATGATTTCATATATGGCTTTAACTTGACTGAGCAACAATGCCTTTAACGTTAATCATCCAAGAGAGTTTCGAGCGATCCATTCTCCTCTATCGTGATCTGGTGGACTCTCTCGGCGAAGAAAGTTTGGATTCCAAACTGCCGAGCCTTCCTTCAAACACTATGGGTTCGCAATTGTGGTGTGTTGTGGGAGCCAGGGAGAGTTACACCAATGCAATTCGGGCCAACGAATGGTCGGGCTTCAGTTGCTCGCTAAACTCAACGACAAAAAAAGAGTTAGTTGCCGATGCGCTGCGAAGTTCTGCTGATGGTCTCTCGGAAGCTTTGCAGAAAACTGAGAATTTCACCGATGTCCAGAATCGATTGATGATCGACCTGCTGGAACATGAAACGGCACACCACGGACAGCTGATTCGCTATCTTTACGGCTTAGGAATCGCCATTCCCGATAGCTGGAAGACGAAATACGCTTTAGAGTAATCTTCAGAATTTATTGAAGAGGAGGGCTCACCGCGTTCGTCCCCAGGTACACATACTGTATGTTGTCCGCGTCCTTAGCGACTCCGCGATTTAAACTCATTCCCCTGCCGACTTCCGTCGGCGTCTATGATCTCTTTTACCCTTTACGTTTCTTTTGTCCCTTTGCGACTTTGCGTCGTAAAAATGATCTCATACTCTTGAACTCTCGGCTGTTTGTGAAACAGGACCGACAGAGACGTTTTAGCCTGATCGATATTTCGTTGGGTGGCTGTTTTCCATACTACGATTGGTACTGACTTCTATCTATCATTCGAGACTCGCCAATAACATGCCATCAGGTTGCTCTGGAACTTCACATTCCGAGTAGCTGATGTGATAATTGAATGATCGGAGTAATTTTTCACAATCTTGATGAATTGCCCCGCCATGAGTTCCAATCAGTATTTTTTGTATATTACTATCGGCGATTGCTACTGCTCCACCTCGAAGAGCCGCCAGTTCGAGCCCCTGAATATCCATTTGTAGGAAATGAATCGTTTCACTGATTTGATGAACGATCTGATCAAGTGTTTTAGTTTCAACCGTGATCACCGGAATATCATTACCTGAATTATCACTCGATCCAAATAACCTTGCTCTCAAATGTGAAGGCTTCAGCCAAGCCAATAGGGAAGTCTCCGTCGACTTCTTCGGTTTTGATACTCGCCCGGGTATTAATTGACTTCCAAAATCTTTTTCCAGAAACAATGAGCTTCCGGGGATATCAGAAACTGCATAAGGGAACATCGTGATTTTTTCGAGATTGATACCGTTGAGAGTCAGATTTTCTTGACAGCATTGCCGATGTCGTTTTAGAGGTTCCACTGCGTAGAATCGCAGGTCCGGTCGTTCTTTGTACGCCAAGATCAAGTAATATCCGATGGCGCATCCAATGTTCAGATAGACGGAATCGTCTGGTAAATTCTGAATTTGCTTGAGAAATAACTCTTCCTCGACAGGCTCATGAAGATTGTGCTTGAGATATCTTTCTCTTTGTCCCACCGTCAAATGATCATCGAAAACGAGAACACCGTTGTCGAATTGATGTATCTGCCGCTTCATATTAATCCTTAGGGGACTCAGGGGCGTTTCATGAATATTGAATTACGGATACCAAAATTGGATCGTTAGTTGTGATTCACAAGGAGAATCACTTTGATTAAACATACATCGATCATAGCTATCAATTAGAAATCTGTGAACACGAAGAATTCATATGAAATGTGTCACTCTTCCGCATCGACGATCCTCAATTTGATCTCGTCAGAGTTTGCCCGCAATTCCGGGGCGTACATCGCTTCGGCTTGAGCGGGTAGAGCACTAAACTTGCCCGGGATCTCGGCCCGCAGGCGATAACTGACCGAGTGTTTGCCTCGCGGTAGCGCTCGCACGAAGATCGCCACCTTCTCATCGCGAAACTCGCGATAGGAGCGGATCGAATCGTTCGCGTAACCACTGGTGAGTGTGACCGGTTCGAAGCCGGCGGCTTTGAAGTCCTCGAAAATCAGATATTCGTAATCGTTCTTCGATTCGATAATCAATTC
Organism: Planctomycetaceae bacterium; assembly: GCA_029243145.1. Taxonomy (GTDB): domain Bacteria; phylum Planctomycetota; class Planctomycetia; order Planctomycetales; family Planctomycetaceae; genus JABURQ01. The sequence goes on from JAQWSQ010000031.1 coordinate 24,020, forward strand.
GACTTCGACCAAATCGCCCGAAGTTAGCTCGGCGAGATTGACCAGTTCTTCTTTGATGTAACGCTCTTCCTGTTGGGATACCACTTGGCCGCTGGAACCAACGACCTTGCCGTCACGGTCGTCGCGAGTCAGTTTGTAATACTTCCGTTCGACTTTCACTTCCAGACCCGCCTTAGTGATAAAGTCTTCCAGCGTGAAGTTGGTCAGGTAGGCGTTGTAGTAGAGTGGGCCTTTTCCTTTGCGTTTCAGTTCCAGCGTGTGCGGCCCCGATTCGATGTCGTCACCCGTCAGCACAAACTTGTTATCGAATGTGAAGAGGTCTTCTCCGGTGACGGCCACTTCTTTTCGTTTTTTGCCATCCAGCCAGACTTCGATGGTCATGTCGGGTTTGTCTTCACCGCTGGCGACCAGGTATTCGGCCAGTGCTTCAATCGCATACGCTGTATCACGTGTACTGTTCCAGTAAGTCGAGTGCTTACGGTTGTTAAGCAGATACTTAACCAGTCGGGACGCTTTCACGCCTTTCGGTTCTGTCCGGGTCAATAATTTCAGATAGAAGGAGTTGGATTCGATGGAACTGCCGTACCAGTACCACCAGCCTGAAACTTCGTCGTTCAGATACGCGGTTTCGTTCTCTTCATCCTGAACGAGGAACTGATCGATATTGCGGATAATCATTTCCAAGCGCGCCGCTGATTTTTGTTTGTGCAGAGCCAAGCCGTACAACGATTTTGCATACAACGCGAGGCCAATCCGATCGCGGTAGAGATAATCGTCCATGCGGTCATCGACGATGCCCGCATCCACCAACGCCATGTAAATGAATGCGTCGAGATTGTCGGCTTTCGTTTTATACGGTTTCTTCTTCCTCTGTTCGGTCTTCAGGTCACCCGTTTTCAGCAATTCGATTTGGCGATCCTGATATCGCTTGAGCCATTGGACTCCTCTTTCCAAAGTGCCGGGAACAATGGCAACGCCGTTCTCTTTGGCAACTTGCAAGCCATGCACGACCGTGACAGTCGTATGAGGCCAAGATCGTTCACCCCAACCGGAGAACCAGCCCCAGCCTCCGTCAGTCAATTGCATTTGTGTGAGTCGTTGGACGCCCTCGTCCACCATTTTAGAGACTTCGTCTTCATTGAAGACGGGATTACGATTCCAATGTTTCCACTGTTTGGCTCGCTCGCCGTCGTCACCAATTTCCTGAGCATTCAAATTCGTACGTTTGTCCTGAATCGCCTTCAGATCGAGATCCATACGTTTCAGAATGTTCTGCGTAATGACTGTGGGTAGGAAGCGGTTCAATGTTTGCTCGGTACAGCCGTATGGGAATTCCACCATGTAAGGCAACGCATCAACCATTGCTCCTGCCAATGTGGGTGAGTACCGAACTTCGAGACGCGATTGTTCGGGACGGCGTTCCGCGGGAACGACCATCTCAATTTTCGCAGAATTTGCATCTTGCCGAATGACTCCTGTGTAAGACTCGGTTTTCAGGATGCCGTGGACATAAACGGGGAATGACATTTCCATAGCGTCGGATTCTTCATCAGTCAGTCCTTTGATACGAATAGTCACTTCACCTTCATCGACGGCTTTGACGCGCCAATCAACGCGGGTTTCACCATCTGCGGCCACGGTCACTGTGCGGACGAGATCGTCCATCGGCTTAAGTTGACTGCCTTCGAGTTCCAGACGAACTTCGACCTCTTTTGCGGTGTCCAGATAATTGTGGACATTGGCCGAGAGAATCACTTCATCGGTCTGAGTGAAGAAACGAGGTGCTTGCAATCGGACCAGCAGATTTTTGCTGGTGATGAATTCGGTACTTCCCTCGCCGACTTCAGTCCCTTTGCCCATTGTCCAGGTGCGGACCTTCCACGTTGTCAGACTGTCGGGGAGTGGGAATTCCACTTCTGCCGTGCCATCTTCATTGGTCGTGACATTGGTGGTCCAATACGCCGTGTCGGCAAAGTTTTTGCGGACGGTTGGCTGAACTTGTCCACCACCACTACTCCCGGGAGCGTTTTTATCAGCGATTTCATCTCCCAAACCAGCGCCATCGGCTTCCATCATCATCTTTGATGTTGCTGGCATTGGCGAGCTTGTTGGCATGGCACTCAGTTTTGACATTCTCGAACCGAGCCCACTATCTCGCGTGGCAAAACCTTCCTTCTCGTCTGCGACCAGCCGATCAACGATGTTGCCGAAGACTCCAAGTTGCACCATTGGTAGTTCCTGATTTTTGTAGAGCGGGTAGGAACTCATTTGCAACGATGATTGAAAGTTTCGAGAGAATGATCGGCGCCATTTCCAGAAGAATTCACGAATATCGCGACTGTTGGAACCACCAGAAATGTATTCGATGCTCTTATCGTAGACCGTCAAAATGGTCGAACCGATAAACGGTTCACCTGCTTCATCGGTGAACTTCAACTTCAACTTGGAGTTCTTGCCGGGCAGATACTCGGGTTGCTCCGAAGCGACTTCAACATTCACAATCTTCCCGGACGGAGGAACAATAATCTCCCTCGCGACATTATGAACCCGCCCGTTGAAAACGGTAATTGCTTCCACGAACACGTTGGGTCGGTCGGCTTCGGAAATGTCCAAAGTGTGGACGGCGCTTTTTCCAGTCATCTTGATCACCACCGGTTTGGAAGCCACGCCGTTTGACGAGCGTTCGAACAACAAGACCGTCGCTCCGATGCGGTTGGTGTTGATCAACAGTTTGACTTTGTCCCCCGGTTCGTACTCTTTCTTGTCGGCAATTAACTCCAGGTCGTTAAAGCGGAAGTCGGCAGCGTTAAAGTTTTCACCGCGAACCAGAAAGACATAAGCTCCTTCAATTTCGTTTCCTTTGGAATCGGTCACCACATGGGACAATCGATATTGACCGGCAGAATTGAGTTTCACTTTGAGCAGAGCTTCGCCCTGGGCGTCGGTATCGAGTTCCCACTGTTCGACTTCAGTCTCTTGTGGCTTTCCGCTTTTGTTGTAATGAACGCGGAAGAGCTTTGCGAGTCCTTTGCCTGCGACCGGTTTTTGATCGAGAGTCTGCGCTTTGAAGCGAAACTCGGCTGTTTCACGCTCGTTGTAGTAACCACGATTCGGCCAGACGAAGACTTTGAATGGCTCCCGGGCGACCAATACATTCCCCTGTCCGACAATCGTGCGTCGAGATTGATCAACCACTTCGGCTGTGATCGAGTATTGATGGTCTTGATCGCCGTGAACGGCTTTGGCGAGGGAACTATCAATTTTGATTTCGACGGTTCCATCGGGACCAATTTCGACATCGTCTTCCATGACGATTTCTGGCGGGTCTTGTCTCCAACCCCACCAGGGATAAATGGGTGACAGACAGCCCCATTTGTTCCAACCAGGATACCAATTGTATTCAGAAGCAAACCACCAGTAACCCGGTTCGTAAAACCAGTCCCACGAATGGCTGGGGAACCAGCGGCTATCATGTTTCGTTCGAGTCACCTTGTAATGCACTTTGGCATTCGTGACGGGGGCCCCAAAGAAATAGCGGGCAGAGATCTTCGCCGGGATAACCTCTCCTAACTGGACAGGTTCTGTGGGGGCGTCCACAGTCACCTCATACTCGGGCTTTTTATACTCCTCGACACGGAAGCTTCCACTTCCATGAAACTGATTCGTCTTTCTTAATATCACTTGGTAAGCGCCCAGCATGGCATCGTCTTCAAGTTTCAGTTCGTCGGCGTAGCCGCCGAATTGGTCGAGTGTGACCTGCTTCTCGACGATCTTCTCACCGCGTGGATTTATGACTTCCAGCGTCACCTCCATGTTCTTCCACGGATCTTGAAAGTCAGGGTCATAATTGGCGGTGCGGACCCAGACTTTGTATTCGACGTTATCATTGGGGCGATAAATGGGACGGTCCGAAACGAAGTAGACTTTGGGACTGGTGGGCCGATTATTTGATCGTCCGCCATCGTAGAAACGATCGAAACCATAAAACGCAAAACGATCTCCCTTGCGTGCGATCATTAGCCAATTATGATTGGAGTGAACCTTTTCGTTGGATGCGATCAGCAAGCCGTCGCGATCCGTGAAGCGGGCGAATTGTTGGAATTTGGTCGACCAAGTGGCATCGTTGCGATCTGTTTTATAACCAAAAAATTCGACGTTTGCTTTCTCGACTTGTTTCCCATTCCCCGAGTCAGAGACATACACCATCTCGCCACCTTCGATTCGCTTTTTGACGATGGCCAGATCACTGACCCAGACAACCATGCGGATTTCATTACCACCTTTCATTTGTCCGGTCACAAGATATGCGCCTGCGTTTTCCAGCGGAGCGTTGACCATGATCAGGTCGTCGCGATGTTCGGTAGGCGGGTCGAGTTTTAATTTCCATTCAGCAATTGTTTCTAAAATGTATTTCTTCTCGTCTTGTTGGACGATTCGATAGCCAATGTTGCCGATGTTCATCCGTTGATAGTCGGGACGTGTGATGCCTTTTGAGACGCGTTTAATGTAATCCTTTACATCTTCCAGTAATTGAGGGACATCGAGTTTTTTCGCTGTGAAGGAAACTTCGTTTCCGTTGCGATAACGGAACGGCAATTCGACCGCTTGCCCTTCAGCGACGACTCCCATCCCTTCGAATTGACACCAGTGGCCGATGATTTGATCGAGAGCCTGCTGGCGATGCTTGTTGGGTCCTGGGCCGTGCTTGGCAATGACCAGCTTCCACATTTCGGCGGCGCGTGGGTACTGACGACGATTGGTATAGATGCGGGCCAATATCTGCATCGCAGTGGATTGATGAGTATTTTTTTCAGCAGCGATTTCTTTGTAGATGGCAATAAAATTGAATTCGTCCGGTAAGGTGAACCTCTTGATGCCGGTTGCCAGTTGTGCCGAAGTTTCTGAGTCGGTCAGCGTGTGAACGGCGTACGGTCCAGAACTCTGTTCATCCTCTTCGCTGTCGGTAGCGGCCGAAACGGGAACGACTGGACGATGGCCAGACATCGTTTGCGCGCCGAATTGTTCCTCTAAAAAATTGGCCCAAGTGGTTTTCATTTGCCATTTGGCAGACGGAGTGATACGAACGATCTCAGTAAGGCACCAGCGATAGCGTTCGCCGTCATTCTTTGCGGCGGTGAACGATGCAGGGAGTTGATAATAAACGGGATTGCCCTCGGCATCGACGGGAGCCCCAAGAGGAACATTTTGACGACCGTAGTAGACAGTGTTGTCTTCGTAATCGGGCAAGGTTTCAAAGTCGGTGAGGAGTTGCAATTTCCAAGAATTTCGACCGTAACCGCGATCCATTAATATGGAAGAAAGTTGTCGATAAAGCCCTGCGACTTCATGGGCGGCAGCAGTCTCATCGTCTTTGGTGATCAGCTTGCGAGCATCATTCAGCCAAATGAGAGCTTGTGCGCGGTCTCGCTTTTCGGACGAGACCCACTCTCCTCCCCCACGCTGATTTCCGCGTTCATACTCTTGGGTGATGATGGTGCCGTAATGAGGAGTTGACCGGATCGCTTGAGCGGCTGAAGTCAAAGCACGCCAATTGTCCTGATGCAAATCGACAAATTCGGTCAAATAGGGATCAATTTCTGCGACACGGTTCAGACGTTGCAGCGCCTGAACTCCCTCTCGAAGATCTGCACCGACTTTCTTGGGATCGGTTGCCTCATTCAGTGACAGTTTGCGAAATATTCCATAGGCATCACGGAAGTTACCTTCGTTCTGGTGCTTGAAGGCCGTTGCCCGTCGGGTGTCGCTCGATGTTTCTTCCGCAATGAGATACCAACTGCAGAAGACCGTACAACTGACAACGAATGCAGAAATGAGCTTGCGAGACATATCTGAAGGACTTTCCACGAAACTGTGTAAGAAGCGGGATCGATGGGAGTGATTATGACCGGCTGGGAGAGAATACACCAGATAGGCCTGTTACTTGAGAGGCGATTGATAGGAGTCGAGTTCCCATGAATTTATGATTTCGAGTGATTTCCGGCAATTCTGGCCATCAATCCGTCAACCTCATCGAGATGAGGCATGTCTTCAACTCTCTCGACTGATAAAATAATAATGTTTTCTCACTGCACCGAGTTCTGAAAGCTGACGGCCATGACATTCGAATGGGGATTATTCATCACGGCGCTGGGATATCTGGCGACGCTGGTGCTGATTCCCTTTGTGCTACTCACCCCCAAACGTCATTCGGTCTCTTCAGTGGTCTGGATTCTGACTATCTTGACCATCCCAATTTTCGGAGGACTCCTCTTCCTTTTGTTTGGCATCAATCGCCTGACTCGACATGCCGAACAGAAGAGACGAGCCACAGCGCAACTTCATCGCCTGTTGCCCGAATTGCATGCTTCCACACACACCGTCTCTGCAGATGACCCACCTCTCTATAGGCACTTGATGAAACTTTCCAACCGTTTGACGAAACAGCGTCCGATGAACGGCAATCGGGTCGAAGTTTTGAGCGATACGAATCGCACATTTGGATTGATTCAGGAAGCGATTCGCGATGCCAAGGAAACGATTCATCTCGAATATTACATTTGGCAACCCGATCAAACGGGAATACAATTGCGCGATCTTTTAATCAAGAAAGCCAAGGAAGGGATTCGCGTTCGATTTCTGTATGACGGCGTCGGATCGTGGTGGCTGGGTAAACGCTTTCTGACACCCATGATTGAGGCGGGTATTGAGGTCGCCGGATTCTTGCCGGGCTCTTCGTTTCGAGAGCGTTGGTCGCTGAATCTGCGAAACCATCGAAAGATCATTGTGGTTGACGGGAAGATCGGCTTTACAGGTGGTATGAATATTGGTGATGAATATTTGGGGCGCGATCCTCAAGTCGGTTTTTGGCGGGATACTCATCTACGGATTGAAGGGGCTTGTGTGCTGCAATTGCAGGCGATCTTTTCGGAAGATTGGTACTATGCCACCGGCGTCGAACTGACCGATGAATCATTGTTTCCCAAGCCTCACGCCGAAGGGAATACGCTCGCTCAAGTGTTGGCCGGTGAGCCTCGGGGAGCACAAGATATTTTTTACACACTGCTGTTTTCCGCAATCACCGCTGCCAACGAAAGTGTGACCTTGACGACTTCCTATTTCGTGCCACCGGTGGCCTTGGCGGTGGCTCTTGAAACGGCAGCGCTCTCCGGTGTCAAAGTCCGATTGTTACTTCCGCGTCGTTCGGCTCATCAATGGACGGTTTGGGCGGCGAGATCTTATTACCGATCATTGCTCGAAGCGGGTGTCCGCATTTACGAGTACACTCGTGGACAGCTTCATCCCAAAACGATTGTCGTGGATGGAATTTGGTCGCTAGTCGGCACACCGAATATTGACACTCGTTCGTTGGAACTGAATTTTGAAGTGGCGGTGGCTGCCTACGACCGACGTATTTGCGATGTGCTCGAACATGAATTCGAACAAGATCTCGAATGGGCCGAAGAAATTTTTCTGACAGAATGGAACGAACGTTCTCGCGGGACTCGCTTAGTCCAAAACTTCTGCCGGCTGTTTGCGCCGGTTATGTGAGAAATGCACAATAAAAAAACCTCGTGAAGGTGTTGACCATCACGAGGTTTTGAATCAATCAATTTTATCATACCTGCAATCAGGGAGTCATTTCGTCCCGCAATTGAGGTTCGAGTTCTTTGGTGTTTCTCTCGATGGCCATCACAATTGTGCGAATTTCCGAGCCATCAGGAGTTGCCGTGACTGCGGGAATCACTTGTCGACCGTTGGGCAGGTGAAAGCGTACTGAAAATTTGCCATCTTTGTTAACAGGGACATCTTCGCCCATCAAGGTGAATGGGCAACGCGGATCAGTCGATCCATAAACAATCAGTTCGGCATCCAATTGGAACGGGAAGTCTCGGGTGCCGTCGATTCGACCACCTTCGTTGGCGCGTTCTTCAAGAAACGCAAAAGGAGTTGCTCGTGTGTCGTGGATCTCACGGATATGGAACTCTTCAGGGTTCTCCGATTCGTCACTTCCCAAAGAGACTTTGCCGCTAGTTCCCGGGCTTGGTGTGGCAATTTTGTTAGAACGAGCCATGCCGAAGAACTCACCTTTCGGTGAGGTGTAGCCAATCTCCAGTTTGAGTTGCTGGGCAGGCTCTTCAACAGGGATAAACCAATGGTCAACTTGACCGTGAATTTTGATGTCTTTGATGTGCGATTTGGCATTGGTACCAAGATCTTTATGAGTGACATCGTAGACTCTGATAATTGGGTAAGCGCGATGCCATTCTGATCCCATCGCGGCTTCGATGCGATTGATCATATCGGATGTGACTTCCCACTGAGCCATAATCCACCAAGGATCGCAGGCTTGCACGACCAATTTGTCACGCCGACTTCCAGCAGGAGCACCATTCAGAATCCGACGTTTATTGGGGTTTTCAGAAGCCAGCCGACGACGCGGTTTACTCGGTTTCGAGGTCTCTTCGCTCTTGGGTTCTGGCTTTTGTGATCGTGAATTTTTTCGATCGGCATGAATCTCGAGGAGAGCTTCAATCAGCTGATTTTTTTTCATTCCATGCCAACCGCTGACCTGCTTTTTCTTGGCCATTTCGGCAAGCTCTTTGCGAGTGCGAACTTTCAGCTTTTCAAACGTCATCTCGGGTTCTCCAACGGGTTTCGTTCAGGCGATATGATTACTCGTCCAAAAAAATCCGTCTTCCCTGACGTTTCTTCAACTGTGTGTAGAAGTGATACGTTTGTTTGCCTCAGTAACACTGAGAGAAAAAGGCGAAATCACAGCGGTCAATTTGAGGTGAGTAATCTTTTCGACTGATATTTAAGTGCGCGGATGTCAATTAGGGAGGGTGGTGTGTTCTGTTATTCTCATCCCTAAGAACCGGACCACAAAAGCGTGACCAGTCAAAACAGCTCCATCACTGGACCCCTTGTATCGATGGTCACTCGGAGATTCAACATCATTCTGACACAAGAGGCGTTGCGAGTTTGATGCGTCGACATAAGACATATGATGTCAGTGGTTTATGGATCTGGATATTATCCCGCATAATGATTAGCAAGCTAATGATGAGGGTGGCTCGGGCGTCATGGAAGGGTTTGGATTGACCTCATCAGGATCCGAAGGATGCTTGCTCCTGGTGTCAATTTGATGAGAGGTATCCTCAATTCGGATCACTTTCGCGACGCGTGTCCAGTGGGGCGATCGCAGAACTCGATTCCTCAGCACTGGGAAAACGACCACTCAGCTTTGAGAAATTGAAAATCTCCTCTACTCACTGCTTTGACGTAGGTTACCCCAAGTTTTACCTTGATCGGCGAGTTACCCAGTGTGCCACTGGCAGACATGCAGGTTTCGGGGTTGAGAAATTCTGGTGACACGCCACTTACGGTGTTGGAGTTGCAATGAATAAATCATCCCGATCTTCGGCTGCAGAGGCTTATCATTGGGTTTCGATAGTGACGACAGTCACCTTAGAGATGGTGCTTCCCGCCTATGGAGGATCCTTGCTCGACAAGCGTTGGTCGACAGGTTCTGCTTTGGTGACGACGGGAGCCTGTTTGGGGATGTTAGTCGCAATCACACACTTACTACAATTGACGAAAAAACCGCCCTCCGGCAACAAGAAATCTTCCTGACTTGATGCAATTGACCATGTCTCACAACTCACTCAACACGGCGTTTCGTCGAATGGGCTTCATGCTGCTTGCAGCGTGTGGGTTTTGGTTGTTGTTTGCTGGGCCTGCATATTGGTCAAGAGGTACGTTGGCGTTAGAGGGATTAACTTATGCGAGTTTGCTTTGTTTGGTTCCCGGTTGGGTGGTAGTCTATGTGACTGCTCGCTATCCTGATTCGGGTTCGCAGGCAACGGCTGTCATCATGGGCACCGGTTTGCGGATGGCTTTTGTTTTGGTAGGCATGGTGACATTGAGAGGCTTGCGTCCAGAATTTGGGCATTATGAGTTTCAGTTATGGCTCATTTTGTTTTACATGGCGTTCTTGTTTCTCGAAACTCTCATGTTAGTGAAACAAAGTAATAACACGGTCGAATAAAGAAATAGGCTAAGAGCAAGAATGGGAATTTCCGGCTTCGGTATGACGATTTTGGCTGCCAGCGATCACTACGATCCCGTGCACCACATTGAAGATGCTACCGAACTCCATCTCCCTTTTGGGATCCATGTCCCCGTTGACATCATACCTGGGGGTTTTGAACTCACAAAGTTCATGATCCTGCAGTTGGTTGCCTTTGGACTGACGGTTTGGATTTTTCGAGGGCTAGCTGCCAGAGTTGCCAGCGGACAACCTGTTAAGGGTCGTTGGTGGAATTTCTGGGAGATGCTTGCACTCTTTGTCAGAGACGAGATTGTTCGACCCACGATTGGTGACCATGACCACGGGCATGGTGATCACGAAGAGCACGACTACAGCGCTTCTGAAACAGCTCACATGGAAGCTGTTGAAAAAGAAGTCACGGGGCATGATGAGTCCTATCAAGAGAAGGGGGCTGATCTCTCGCACATGACAGAGGATTTGACATTATCTGTCAAAGTCGGACACCCGGCAGATAAGTACCTGCCATTCATTTGGTCGTGCTTCTTCTATGTGCTGTTTTGTAATTTATTAGGAGCAATTCCTTTTCTGGGTTCCGCCACGGGTGATATCAATGTGACCGGGGCTTTGGCATTTGTGGTGTTTGGTTTTGTTTTGGCCTATGGCTCCAAGGAGTTGGGGGTTGTTGGTTTTTGGGGAAACTTATGTCCTTCGATGGACTTACCGTTTGTGCTGGCGATCATCTTGAAGCCCTCGATTTGGGCTATTGAATTGCTTGGGTTGTTTATCAAACATGGTGTGTTGGCGGTTCGGCTTTATGCGAATATTATGGCCGGCCATATGGTTTTGGCTGTGATTCTCGGGTTTATTTTCCAGGCCGCTCACGCCGAGCGGGAGTGGCTCTGGTGGGTTGTAACGCCGGCCAGCATTCTGGGGCAAGTCGCCATTGGGATGTTGGAGTTGTTTGTCGCTTTTTTGCAAGCATACGTGTTTGCATTTCTTGCGACGTTGTTTATCGGTGCTGCGGTACACGAACATTGAATTTTAAGACATCCGCATTCGTTCCGTTGTGGGGCGGTCGGTCAGAGTTAATAGTCCTTGGTTTAAGGCTCCCAAAAGCGGAGTCCCTAACAAAGTAACAGAGGAGAACTTAACGTGAGTTACTGTTTTCGAGTCCTTGTGATGGCGATGAGTGTTTGTGTTGCCATGTCTCTCCCGGCGTTTGCTGCGGGTGAGGGTGGCGTTCACTTTTCTGGTGCGTTTGGCGCGGCGTTGACAATTATTGGTGCTGGTTACGGCATTGGTAAAATTGGCAGTGCTGCTGTCGATGGTATGGCACGCCAGCCAGAAGTTGCGGGTCAGATTCAGACAGCAATGATTATTGCTGCTGCTCTGATTGAAGGGGTAACCTTCTACGCACTAATCGTCTGTGGTGGTAGTAACGAAACTTACTTCGCCCAATAAACTGATTGTTTAATCAGGCTTTATTCCGCCGTAATTAAAGGCAGGGAGTCGATGGTGATTCCAATTCGTACGATGATGTCTCTGACATTCGCATGTTTTATTGTGATCGGTATGAGTCAACAAGCGGTTTTTGCCGCTGATGAAACTCCCTCCGAAGCGACAGAAAAGCATGACGAGAGTGATGCTTCTCATGAGCATGAGGAGGGTCACGACCATGACGAGTCGAAGGAAGATAGTAAGGGGCACGATCTCGAAGACGATGGTGATCATGCCCACGATGAAGAAAAAGGCGGTGGGATGAAGTTCAAGGCAGACACCGCTTTATGGTCGTTAGTGACGTTTGTGGTCTTCGTCTTAGTACTTCGTGTTTTTGCTTGGGGGCCTCTCACGCAAGGGCTTGATAGTCGCGAAGCTCACTTCCGCAGTCAGTTAGCCGAAGCGGAAGCTGCACGGATTCAGGCCCAGAATATGCTCAAAGAGCATGCGGCCAAACTGGAAGCCGTACAGGATGAAGTGAAGGCCATTATCGAAGAAGCCAAGCGGGATGCCGAACATACGAAGAACGACATCATCGAAACAGCTCAGAGAGAAGCCAAGGTCACTCAAGATCGTGCGATTCACGAAATCGAACGATCGAAAGATGCGGCTTTGAAAGAACTGTTCGATACGATGTCTTCTCAGGTGGCATCGGCCACCGAGCATGTGATCGGCCGATCAATTAATGGTGATGATCAAACTCGATTGATCGATGAAGCGTTGTCTCAGTTCTCGGGATCATAAGAAGTATTGTGTCGTTTCGGCGACCTTGTTGTTCTTATGGTTTCTTCCTGAAAGTCAGAAAGTTCATTCAGTATGTCCACTGAGGGCCTCGAAAATACCCGCATTCCCAGCGTGATGGAAGATCCCAGCACGTTGGCCGTTGCCAAGATGTACGCGGAAGCGTTCGTCGGGGCCGCGCAGACGGTGGGTGTCGATTCGGTGCTGGAAGAATTCACTTCATTTATTGACGATGTGTTAGCGAAGAACAACGAATTTGCAGCGTTGTTCTGTTCCTCGGTTGGTAATCGGGGCGACAAGCTGACATTGATCGAGCGTATTGTGGCCCCACACGGGACCGAACTGTTTACAAACTTCCTTCGCGTGCTGGCCCAAAAAGACCGGCTTGACCTGTTGCCGTTGATCCTGAGGGAATCGAGACTTTGTCACGAGATCCAACAAGGGAAACAACGGGTACAGGTGACATCCGCCGAGGAAATGTCGAACGATCAAATTGATCGGGTTCGACAACAATTGTCAAATAAACTGCCGTTCGATCCGATTATCGAATCGAGCGTTGATCCGTCTCTCGTCGGAGGTATTGTGATTCGTGTCGGTGACACGGTTTACGATTCTTCGGTGAAGTCACGCATGAAACAACTCTCCGAGAGAATGCGACAGAGGAGCCTCAATGAAATTCAAAGCGGACGAGATCGCTTCAGTCATCCAACAGGAGATTGAGGATTTTCGCGGTGAGATCCAGTCCAGTGAAGTGGGCCGGGTTCTGGAAGTGGGCGATGGTATCGCGCGCTGCTATGGACTTGCGTCTGCCATGTCTGGTGAAATGGTCGAGTTTTCCAATGGTGTGAATGGACTGGTTTTTAACCTCGAAGAAAACTCCGTCGGAGTGATTATTCTCGGTGACTACCTGGACATCGCCGAAGGGGATGAAGTCAAAACGACAGGAGAGCTACTCTCCTTGCCGGTGGGCGATGCGCTCATTGGTCGCGTCGTCGACCCTCTTGGTAATCCATTGGACGGCGAAGGTCCGGTCGTCACGACTGAACGTCGACCCCTGGAAACGATGGCACCCGGCGTTGCCGGTCGTCAGCCGGTGAAACAGCCGTTACAAACGGGAATCAAAGCGGTTGACGCGATGACTCCGGTTGGACGTGGACAACGTGAGTTGATCATTGGTGACCGAAAGACCGGAAAAACTACCGTCGCTATCGACACCATTCTCAACCAGAAAGACACAGGCGTCATTTGCGTCTATGTCGCTTGTGGTCAACGTGCTGGTTCAGTGGCAAGTGTGGTCGAAACACTGAAAGCTCATGGAGCGATGGATTACACCATCGTCGTGAGCTCAACAGCATCCGATCCGGCTCCTCTCCAATACATTGCTCCCTACGCCGGTGCGGCGATGGCCGAGCACTTTATGTATCAAGGCAAGCACACCTTGGTTGTTTACGATGACCTGTCCAAACAGGCTCAAGCGTATCGCCAGTTGTCACTGCTGATGCGTCGTCCTCCGGGACGTGAAGCGTATCCGGGCGATGTGTTCTACTGTCACAGTCGATTGCTCGAACGGTCCGCCAAGTTGAGTGACGAACTTGGTGCGGGTTCAATGACGGCTTTGCCGATCATCGAAACGCTCGAAGGAGAAGTTTCCGCGTACATTCCGACCAACGTGATTTCGATTACCGATGGTCAGATTTATCTGGAACCGGATCTCTTCTTCAAAGGGGTTCGTCCGGCGATCAACGTGGGTATTTCTGTTTCTCGCGTGGGTGGTAACGCCCAGACGAAAGCGATGAAGAAAGTCGCCGGATCTCTGCGACTCGACCTCGCCTCGTTCCGCGAATTGGAAGCCTTCGCACAACTCGGTACCGATCTCGACAAAGCGACCCAGTCGCGACTTGATCGTGGGTATCGCATGGTGGAGTTGTTGAAGCAACCGCAGTACCAGCCTTTGCACTTCGCCGACCAGGTGATCAGCATCTACGCAGGTACCAACGGCTACTTCGATAAGGTTCCCGTGAATAAAGTCGCGGAAGCCGAGAAGGGACTGCTCGAATATATGCGGCAGGAGAAGTCGGAAATCCGTAACGAAATTATCGAAACGGGAGCCCTCTCCGACGAACTGATCGAAAGTTTGAAAGTCGCTCTAACGGAGTTCCAAGATCGATTCGTCAAAGAACTCGGAATTGAAACCGCCGGCTAGACTTCGCGATCAGATTTGAGAGTTTGTTGATTTCATTTTTATTCACCCTTTGAACTTCGTAATCCTATGGCCAAAGCCCGGGCACTTGTCAAACGACTGAAATCAGTCAAGAACATCCGGAAGATCACCCGGACTATGGAATTGATCGCCACCGCGCGATTCAAGAAAGCCATGGACCGTGCGACGGAAGCGGCTGCGTATACGAAGAAGATTTCGGAAATTGTCGCCGATCTCTCGCAAGTGGATCTTAAATTCTCACACCCCCTTTTGGAGCAACGCGAGAACCCCAAAAAAGTAAACCTGCTCGTGCTGACTTCCAATCGAGGTCTGTGCGGTGGGTACAATGGTGGGGTGTTGCGAAAAGCGGTTCCGCGATTGAGAGAGATTCTCGACAACGAAGAACAGGAACTGGAAGTCGAAGTCGCCGGTAAACGCGGAATCGCTTTCCTGAAGTTTCAGGGATATGAATTCGATCGAGCTTACACGAACTTTGAGGATCAACCAAAGTTCTCTGAGGTCGAGTCGATCGCACAACGATATATTGATGGCTACATCAGCGGTGAGATTGACCGTGTCGAAGTCGCCTACACAAAGTTCGAGTCAGCCGGAAAGCAAACGGCGATGCTCGAAACACTCCTGCCCATCGGTGACTTGATCACTGATGGTGGAGACGACGAAGAGGACGGGAGGAATGTCGATTACGAATTCCTGCCGTCCGCTCAGGAAATTCTGGAAGAGATTGTTCCCGCCGCCTTCAAAGCGCGACTCTTCAAGTGTTTCCTGGATGCCGCAGTGAGCGAACAGATTGCCCGTATGGTTGCCATGAAAGGCGCCACTGAAAACGCGGGTGACATGATTCGCGACCTGTCCCGAAAATATAACCGCGCCCGTCAATCGCAGATCACTTCGGAACTTTCCGAAATCATCGGCGGTGCGGCGGCATTGGAATAAACGTAATACATTCATCACTCGATCAGCCTAACTTCAACAATCGAGAAGAACACGATGGCAACAGATACAGCAACTCAAAAAATTGGTAAAGTTTCTCAGGTGATCGGCTCGACCTTCGATGCCGTATTCTCTCAGGACGCCTTACCTGAAATCTACAATGCCTTGATCGTCAATGCAGAGATCAAAGGGATTCACATTAATGTGACCGGAGAAGTCCAACAGCACCTCGGTGGTGGACGTGTCCGTTGCGTGGCGCTCGGCGGTACCGATGGTATGACTCGCGGCATGGAGGTGGTCGATACGGGTGCCCCTGTCACTGTACCGGTCGGAAAAGAATCGCTCGGCCGTGTGTTCAACGTGCTGGGTGAAGAGATCGATGGTCGCGGACCGGTCAACACCACAGAACGCTGGCCCATTCACCGCCAACCACCATTGTTGGAAGATTTGTCTCCGAAAACAGAGCTTTTTGAAACCGGGATCAAAGTGGTCGATTTGCTCACTCCGTTCGTTCGTGGTGGTAAAGCTGGACTGTTCGGTGGTGCGGGTCTCGGTAAGACCGTGATTCTCACAGAGTTGATTGCTCGTATCGCGTCGGCTCACGGTGGTTATTCGGTATTTGCCGGTGTGGGTGAACGGACCCGCGAAGGAAACGACCTCTGGCTTGAGATGCAGGAAACCAAAATCGGCGATACCGGTCGTTCCGTGATCGAACAAACCTGTATGGTTTTCGGTCAGATGAACGAACCCCCCGGTGCTCGTCTTCGCGTTGCATTGTCAGCGCTTACAATGGCCGAGTGGTTCCGAGACACGACCGGAACTGACACGCTGTTGTTTGTCGATAACATTTTCCGCTTCTCTCAAGCGGGTGCAGAAGTGTCGGCACTACTCGGACGTATGCCGTCCGCTGTGGGTTACCAACCAACACTCGGTACCGAACAAGGAGAATTGCAAGAACGAATCACTTCGACCAAAAGTGGTGCGATTACATCAGTACAAGCTGTGTACGTTCCGGCAGACGATCCGACCGACCCGGCACCAGCCACGGCGTTCTCTCACTTGGACGCGTTCATTTACCTCGAACGTTCCATCTCGGAAAAAGGGATTTACCCGGCGATCGACCCGCTCGCATCGTCATCCCGTATTCTCGACCCGCAATACGTCGGAGAACGACACTACTCAGTCGCCCGCCGTGTGCAGACCATTCTGCAACGCTACCGCGAACTGCAAGACATCATCGCGATTCTCGGTGTCGACGAATTGTCCGAAGAAGACAAACAAGTCGTCGCACGAGCCCGTCGCATCGAACGTTTCCTTTCGCAACCGTTCCTGGTTGCCGAGGTGTTCACAGGTAAGTCGGGTAAAATTACACCACTGGAAGAAACGATTGAGTCGTTTGAACAAATTTGTGACGGCGTCTGGGATCACTTACCCGAAGCCGCCTTCATGTATGTGGGTGGTGTGAAGGAAGCCGAAGAACAGGCCAAGAAAATGGCTGAAAAAGCGTAATTAGCAATTGGTGAATTGAAATTAGGTTTTTGTAGGTCAGGCTGTGCCTGACATTCTCAAGGTCAATATCGAGAGCGGAAAGGGGAAAGCCGAAAGCGGACAAAAGGAACACCCAATGAGCTTTGAAGGATCTCTTCTGGCAATTTGACTTTTACACTTTTTCCACTCTTTCACTTTTCGGACACTAATATGGCTGACGGAAAACTCCAACTGGTGCTGGTCACCCCGGAAAAAACGCTGCTCAACGAGCCGGCGGACTCTCTGAAGTTCCCGCTGTTCGATGGGTTGATCGGTGTTTATCCGTCACGCGCTCCGATGGTTGGCCGTCTCGGTTTTGGAGAATTGGTGATCCAATCATCAACGGGTGAGAAGTCGTATTTTATCGATGGTGGCTTTGCTCAAGTCAAAGGACACGTGATTTCCATTCTGACGAACGACGCGACCACGCTGGATGGCATTGATACCGCGGCGTTAAAAACCGAACTCGCGGAACTCACTGAGAAATCCACAACTAACGACGCCGATCAAGAAGCGAAAAATAATCGCATCAACCGCATCCAGAAGATGCTGAAACTGGCACATTAAAGCCAATGCTCGAACGCGGTGCTCAGTTTGGAGTGACTGGTGAGAAGTAGAGCCGATTCAAATCGAATCTTGATTGTGTCTTAAAACAATCATAGCCTGATAGCTGAACATTTTCTTTCCATCGTTCGGGATCAGGTAATCTCAATTCATGTCAACGACTGATCCTCTCACCGAAGACGCTTCCTTCGCAGTAACACTCAGCGTGATCGATTCGTGTAACCGCAAATATGCCGCGTCTCTAGCGCACGCAGCTCAGAGAATGGAGCTGCAATGTCGAGGCTGGTAAGTTCGAATATCAGGAACCAACTCATGGACGAACATGTCAAAACAAAAAATGGGATTCGGCTCTGGCCACTCGTCCTGTTGATGGTCGCTGTGATACTTCTCGGTCTGGGACTGCCGATATCGTCACAGCAGGCTCGCCGAAGAACTGAGAGCCGCTGGGTGTCTTGTCGAGATGACTCATTACAAGCGGGTTCCAGTAACCGGCCCCACCGCTCCAAAAAGCCCCTTTGGAGGAACTTCCTACCACGATGCCTCGACGCTTCCCGCTTACATCGACAAGCTGAAGTTGTCGATTGCCGTCAGGCGCATCAAACGGATTGTGATCAATCAACGTTCAAACTTGTCAACGGTTCTCCCGTTGCTCAGTTCTTTAGAGGAACTGGAAGGATTATCATGTTACTCGGCCCCATTAACAGATGCCGACATTCAGGAGATTCTACGCGGAACTCACGTCACGAATCTCTCCATCGGTGAAGTGAAACTTCCCAGAACGGAACTTCGCTGGTTGAATCAGGAGGGGATAAAGTTTCTCCTCGTTCGTCGAACGAACTTCTCGAATCCCGCCATCGCGAATCTGCCACTCTCTGTCCAGCACTTCAATGCGGAACGAACTCGAATCAACGATGATGGTCTCGATTCGTTCGTCCGTCTGACAAATCTGACCAGTCTCAAATTGAAACGAACGCCATGTACTGCCGCAGGAATCGAAGATCTGCGTCAAAAAATGCCGTGGTGTAAAATCGAGTGGGCGCCATTGAAGCGTCCGTAGTCAATGATACCAGTCGTTAACAATTGAATTTCGTTTCGATAAATATTTTGAGGCATGGACTCAACCTCGAACAATGAACCAAAACCACTATCGAGTATTTGCCGGGATGTGCTGTCCCAGCCTTCGAATATTGATGGCTTATTCGCTACCTACCACAACCCTGCGTTGTGATCGATTTGTAGCCATTCTCCTGCGGTGTTACCTAATACGGCGGCTCCCAATGCGAACGAGCGGTCGTCGTGATGGACGCCATCCTGATAATGGTCGATGCGGCAGCGTCCCGACGGACTTTGCTTGAGTAACAGCGACGCCAATTCGGTCTCCAGATCATCACGGTGGTCGGCATCTTCGATCTGTCCACAATTGGCAGGCCAAGCGATTTGTTGTTGCAGAATGACCCGCCTGAGAGCGATGGCGAGGGCGTGATTGCCTTGTCCGCCTGCGAAGTTGAAACGTCGGACATCATATTGTGATTCATACCGCTGAATCGTGCCGACCATCTGGTATTCATC
The DNA here is from genome assembly GCA_029243145.1 of Planctomycetaceae bacterium. GTDB lineage: Bacteria > Planctomycetota > Planctomycetia > Planctomycetales > Planctomycetaceae > JABURQ01. The sequence continues at coordinate 43,120 of JAQWSQ010000031.1, forward strand.
GAGAATGAAGGTCACGCGATGGAAGTTCTGGGCGACGTTGGCAATCCAGTCATCGACCCACTGCACTCGAGTCGGACGGTCGGGTGTCGGTCGTCGAACATCCATGCGATCAATGATGAGTTTGTTGTCCTCCCAGTGAATGAGTACGCCCACGGTGAGGTCGTGTTTCTCTGCATAGTCAATGGCGGCAATATAGGATCGATGCGGTTGGCCAGCCTGTTGAGAAGATAAGGAAATATCGCGACAGGATTCGACTTCAGCCAATGTCAGGAATTCACCGTCGGAATGTTGCCATTGGTTGAGCCATAAACGACGAAAGACGGGATCGGGTAACATCCGGCGTTGTTCTTCCAGCCAATCGTCCCGAATCCAGGGAGCCTGCGGGCCATCGAGCGTCGAAAAATACCAAAGATTACTTTCCTGGGCCATCTCCCGAATTTCCCACTGCCAACCGCGACCGACGCCTGCGTTGCTCAAGATGGCTAACAGACAATCTGGCTTCTTAGCCGCCGAAGAAAGCAACGAATACCACAAATCCGGTTTCGACCAGTGACAGAGTTCATCGCAGATGATGAAATCGGGCAGGACGCCGTAAGAGGAACCGACATCGGAGGTGATGATCTTCAGTTGGCTACCGGTTTCACGATTACGAATGACCTCTTTTTGAAAGTCGAGAGGCTCGAAAATCTCTGGGTTCCAGTTTGCAAGCCGAAATAAGGCATCGCGAATCAGAGCCGCTTGATCGGAGTCTGCTGCCGCAGCCAATCCGATCAGCCCCGGTCGTCCATACAGGAGAATCCAACCGAGTTGAAGTGCCATGTCGGAAGTCTTGGAATGACCTCGCGGGCGTTCGATCCACGCACGTTGAATCGGATGTTCTACGGTTTGGCCACTCAGTTTTTTCCAACCGGGATCAAGAACCGAAAAATCGTCCGCTTGCCAGGGTTCTAATAGTTCCGGGAGCGGCTTAAGTTCCTGCCGATCATTCTCAATTTGAATGGTCTGACGAAAGATCGCCGGACTTTTTCTCATCATCCGTCGATTCAGTTCTATTTTCAAATTCAGACGGTGGATCAAGTCCCAGCGTGTCCGCCAGTTCCAGGAGTTCTTCATCACTCAAGTCCTCAAAATTCTGTTTTTCATTCGTGTCCTGCTTGTCAGAATGACCACACCAGCCGGGAGGCGGATGGTGTTTCAGCCAAAATGTTTGTGCGGTCACGCTGCCTTTCATGGCCGACTGATAGAGTGCCGAGACGACGTTCTGACTGAGCGATTGATCGATCTCTTGCCAGAGCCTGCGGAACTCGTCGTCCTGGTTGAGGGTCTCAGCGACATCACTCATAGAGAGAAATAACTTCTGACAGACCATCGTGGGGGACGCGCCCTTCGCCATCCAAGTCAGGAAGAGTTCGCGTTGGTCTTCAGAAAGGAGTTGGGAGGTCGTTCGAGAGTCAGTTTTTTTGGGAGTGGCTGGTTTTCGTTTTGCGGTACGTTTCCCGGTTGTCGAAGATGTAGTAGATGGGTTCCGCGAAGCGACTTTTTTCGTGGGTTTCTTTCGAGATGAGCATTTCTTTGCCATGTTGACGGCGTCCTCCTCCATAAACTCCAGAATGTGCGTTTCGCGGACGGTCTTGGGCCGTTGTATAGCCGACTCGGGTAAATCCCGCTTTTTCAAAAAACGGGTTGATCCATCCCATTTGAGCCTGTGCCTCAATCCACGGACGGGGTGCGAGTTGGCAACTTCGTTGAACAAAACTGCTGGCGATTCCTGCGCCACGATAAGCGGGATGTATGACGACACGCGACAGCATGAACAATTGGCGGTCGAGAGCCTTCATCGTCAAACTATTCGATTTTCCGCGCAGTCCAAAAAAACGATTTCGTTGTGATAATGAACCGGGAGCCGAAGTGAAAACACAGATTCCCACGGGAGTTTCTGCGTGCCAAAGCAAATTCACGAACCGGACGAATCCGACGTTGTGGCTGCGGTAATGCCACCGAGCAAAGTACGGCCAGTCGCTTTTCGTTCCGGTGGTGAGTTCGAATTCTGCGAGCAAGCGGCCACTTTTTTTTACACTGGCCATGAGTGATTTGAATTTCACCACCCAGATCACATTCGATGTGCAGGTCGGGTTGCAGTTCTTCCAACATGTCTTGATGTGTCGTTGCCAGTAAGAAACCAATCTGCTGACGTGTTGCCAATTTACGGATGTTACAGGCAATCACTCTCGCCAGGACACGATCAAGAGTCGCCGTGAATTCGTCTGCCATTAACCAGTCTGGCTGGAGCGCCAGTCCTTTTGCCAAGCGGTACCGATAGCGTTGGCCGTCACTCAGCTCGGCGGGTGTTCGCAGCATCAATTGAGCTTCGCTCAGCCCGCATAATGACAACCATTGCATCGTTTCGTTGAAAGGACACTCCAATCCGTCAATCAAAGGCAGTGATCCTAAATCGAGATCGTCGATGTTAACGACATTTTGAAGTTGTGCGGCAACGGCTCGCATTAAGGATGACTTGCCGGAACCTGAAGACCCCATAAAACAAACTACTTGGCCAACTTCAATGGGCAGGTCAACATTTTCGGCAATGACATTTTTGCCAGTTTCAAAATCGATGCCAAAATGGCTCATCACCATTGCGGTATGTGTTGTCTGAGTTTTCGGTAGAAAATCATAGGTGACAGAAACTTCCATCGGCAATCCTTTGCTGAGGTAGGAATTAGCAATTGGTAATTAGCAACTCGGAATGAGTGATTTGTGGCCCATACTTCTTACGTCCTCGGTGGGCGAATGTGGGGTTGTAAGTTTTGTTCTGCCAGAAATTGATCGAGCAGCGGTCGGAAATTTTCCCACTCTTCATCAATCACTTCGAATGAAACTCGATAGGCGGCTTGTTCTCCATCAGATGCGGAATCCGTTGAAAAACCGTCGTCAGGGCTAAGTGAAAGATGTTGCAACTGCTTCTCATCGAACCCAGTGAGAGAAACATCCATATTCTCCAGCTCTGCCAAGTCCGTCATCAGGTCCGACAGTTTTTCGACATCCCATTCGCCACCAACATTCGGGTTGTTGAGAGTCACATTAAGAGCCTGTTCTCGTTCCAATGGTAAGTCGAGCACAATGACATCAAGCTCTTTGACGCCTTCTTCCTTCAGGATGCTGAGTCGTTGATGCCCCGAGACAACATGTCCTGTGCGACGATTCCAAACCACCGGTTGAACCAGGTTAAATTCCTCCAAGGATCTTTTCAGTCGTTTGTAACCCTCCATTCCCGGCTTGAGTTCGACGCGCGGATTATAGGGGGCCGGTAAGAGCCGATCGACGGGGATTTGTTCGATCAGTAGTTGATGAGTGACAGGTTCATTCATGCGGATTTCTCCTTATCAGGATGAGTGCTGGGCCAATCGGACGATTCGCGAAATGTGTTTTGCATTTCAGAACGTAATTGGTTCAGGATGCGATAGACGTGTCCACGGTCACACCCGAGTGCCAAGCCGATCTGCTCGTAAGACCACCCCGCTTGTTCTCGCAGCACCCACGCTGCTAGGTCTCGCCATTTTGAGGGATCGCTTTTGATGAAATGAGATTCGATCAGATTCCAGAATTCGGGGGGATCTTTTCGGGGGAGAACAACTTTGTTGCCTTCTTGGTTCATGATGGACATGTCAGTCTTCTTCTTTCTCTAAAATTGTACGAGACCGCAGTCTCTATAATGACTCGACTTGTTGCGCAACAGCCCCCCTCAATCGAGTGGTGTTGCTCTATAACTCTTAGAGCCACTCGACTTAAACGAAAGGGAATTTCTGGAAACATATTGCGCATTTCGGTGGGAGACGGACGATTGAGTCTGACTCTGGTACGCAACTTCACCAAGAGAAAAACGGCTTGAAGAGAAAATATTCAAGACTCTCAATGGTGTGGAACTGTTTGAGAATGAGTCAGTGGCTATACTGATGATCTACATAAAAATATGATCTACACTTCTGGTCGATCCAGCAGTGGCACCCACTCATCTCTTCATGACCAAACCATTCGAACGATATTCCAAACAGGTACTTTTCCGAGGAATCGGCGAAGATCGTCAACGTACACTGTCTGAGAAGAAGGTGTTGTTGTGTGGCTGTGGCGCGTTGGGGACAGTCATCGCCGATCACTTGACGCGGGCTGGAGTGGGACACTTAGTGATTGTCGACCGGGATTTTGTGGAACTCTCCAACCTTCAGCGGCAGGTTCTGTATGACGAGCAAGATGTGGGACAACGGCTTCCCAAATCGATTGCCGCTGCCAACAAACTTAAACGCATCAACAGTTCGATCACGATTGAATCGGTCGTGGCTGATATTGATGCTGGGAATATTGAGTCTCTTGCTCAAGATTGCGACTTGATTCTTGATGGGACCGATAACTTTGAAGTCCGCTTTTTGATCAACGATGTTTCGCTCGAACTTGGGATTCCTTGGATCTACACCGGTTGTATCGGAAGTCACGGCCAGATTATGCCCGTCTTTCCTGGTGAGACGGCCTGCCTGCGCTGTTTGATGGATGATGTTCCCGAGCCGGGATCGACAGAGACTTGCGACACGGCGGGAGTTCTCGGACCTGCCGTCAATATCATTGCCTCTTATGAGTCTGTCTTGGCCTTGAAAATTCTGACCGATCAGCGTGAACTTGTCCCACCGGTGATGACGGTCATCGATGTCTGGGATGCATCTTGGCGAGAAATGAAGTTAGGTTCACTTCGTGAAGACTCGAATTGCCCCGCCTGCCAGCAAGGTCGGCGAGATTGGTTGCGGGGTGGTCGTGGTTCACAGAGCACGGTGCTCTGTGGTCGCAATGCCGTTCAGGTAATCCCGGAACAAAAACGATTACTTTCTCTCGACGAATTATCTAGCAAGCTTTCCACCTCTGGAACGGTCACCGGGAACCCGTATCTCATCAAGTTCGCACCGACCGAGTCGGATCACGAATTGACCATCTTTAAGGATGGTCGGGCCATTGTGCAGGGCACAGAAGATCTCGCCGAGGCTCGCAGTTTGTATTCACGATATATTGGGGCTTGAATTCACTGAATTCTGGCGTTCGCCGTTCGCGGTCGCGTGCTGCAATGTCTACAATACAGACATGCCGAAATTTGATCTTCAACTTCCCACGATTCAAAACTGGTCCTGCCACAATTGTGGTGGTTGCTGTCGCCAACATTTGATTGCCATTACCGAAGATGAAAAACAACGCATCGACCGGCAAAGCTGGACGGTGAAGGATGGCATCTCTGAGAGTGTTGCAGTGGTCGAAAAGAATCCTGATTCAAAAACTCGTCCTTGGAGATTGGGGCATCAAAGCGATGGTGCTTGCGTGTTTCTTCAGGACGATGGGCTTTGTCGAATTCATGCCAAGTTCGGAGAAGACGCAAAGCCACTTGCCTGTCGGCTCTATCCTTACGCTTTTCATCCCATGGGGAACAAGATCACGGTTGGTTTGCGTTACAGTTGTCCGTCGGTCGTCGCTAACAAAGGTACCGCCGTCGCCGATCAACTTGGCGACTTGAAAAAATATGCGAAAGCCGTTGTCCCGGATCACTATAAGCAGACGCCGCCACCCAATATGACACCGAAAGAGTCGTCGCTCGATTGGTCTGATATTTTGAAAGTTGTGAGTTCCTTGGATGACGCATTCAAGGACGAAGAGACGCCCTTCACCTTACAATTATTACGAACTGTTTCCTGGGTGAATCTGCTCTCGCAATCGAGCTTTGAGAAAATTCAGGGAACGAGAATCAACGATTTACTTGAATTATTGATTGCCGCAGCGGAAATGGAGTGGGAGGAGTTGCCGACCGAGGCGGAACGAATTTCCCGTATTGGCCGAGTGATGTTTCGGCTCATGATTTCTGTCTACGGGCGAAAAGAGACTCAGCAGGAACTCGATTCTCCTTGGAAATCACGATTGCTATCGCTCAAGGCCACCACAAAATTTGCTTGGGGGGGAGGTCAAACACCAGAACTGTATGAAATGCTACCGCCGGTTTCTTTTGCAGAAATCGAAAACTTTGATTGCGGACTTCCTGAAGGTTTTGATGAACTGTTTCGCCGATATGTGCGAATGAAAATTCAAGGAATGCATTTTTGTGGTGCGGCGTACTATTTCTATCCAGTGACCACGGGCTTTTTCTCGCTCGCATTGATGGTGCCGGTCACCTTGTGGCTGGCACGCTGGATCGCCATCGGGCAAGACCACGATCGAGTCACTCAAGACGATCTTGAACTGGCGATGGCCATCGCCGACCATCATCATGGATATTCTCCCGTGTTGGGATTATCTCCGTTTCGCAAACGTGTTGAATATCTCGAATCCTTTGGCGACATCCCGAGATTGATTCTGAATTATGCTCGATAAACGTTTTCTTTTACTTTTGTTCGGACGAGCAGTTGTTCTCGTGCTGCTTACATCACTGTGTTTCGCGCAGCCCATTATTCCGTCTGCCGATCAAAATTTCGCTCGTCAACTCGCCTCTATTGACGACCTTTTGGAAGTCGAAGATTGGGACCGTGCCATTGATGTCCTTGAATCCGTCCAAATTTCAGGAGATCAAAACGTCATCTCGGTCGATGATCGTTTGATGCTTAGGGCTTCTGAGTATGCTCGAATTCTACTCACTCGACTTCCGAAACCCGCATTGCAAAGGTATCGAGAGCGATTTGAACCCCGTGCTGACGAGTTGTGGCAGCAAGTCGATCTGACGGGAAATGTCTCCTTGCTGAAGACCATCTTACGGGAAACATTTTTGACACGTACTGCCGAGAAGGCCATCAATAGTCTGGCTGGATTAGCTTTGCAAGCGGGTGATTATGAGACCGCACACGCCTACTGGTTGATGCTCGTTCCTTCGGATAACCCTGAAGCATTGCTTGTTCGTTATCCCGATCCAGAAACGCGGCTGTCCGATGTTTTGGCAAAGTTGATAGTGACTCGAATTCTCTCGGCAGAGTATGAACTCGCTGAATTCGAGCTTACTGTTTATCGGGAGCGATATCCCGAAGCAGAAGGCACGCTGGCGGGCGTCACCGGAAAATGGACAGACCTGCTCTCCAATCTCCTTGCGACTTCAACGGATGTTTCACTCCCGGCTTCTTCCATAACAACTCGGGATCGAATGCCTGTGGATGTTGGCGCTCAGAGATGGTCGCTCGCTGTCCACAACCCTGAGCAATTACCGTCTCACAGCGGGCTGCGACATCATCCTGTTGCCTGGAACCAATACGTGTTCTGGAACGAGGGTTCAGCCATCATGGGTTACGACATACAAACTGGATTAGGAGCCTGGATTACGGAACCTCCTCAGAGCCTTGAAGCATGGGCTCGTCAAGGACGGGTTTATCCCACACAAGTTGATCCTTTTGACTTTCGTCCATCACGACCCGTGCATGGGGAAATTGGCGAGACTCTCACCATTTCTCAAGGACGCTTGTTCGCCCGGCTTGGTGGGCCAATCACGGGGTTCTCCGTTGATGAAACACGCCAACAGCCTTCGAGACTCATCTGTCTGGACCTCAAAGAACGCCAAGGGCAATTAGTCTGGGACTTCAACGCGAGCCAGCTTGATCGAGATTTGCGGTTTGAAGGATCGCCGGTCGTTAAAGACGGAAAACTATGGATCCTCGGTCGTCGAGGAGCAACACCCTCGGAATTGTACCTGCTTTGTTTTCGCGCTGAAGATGGTCATTTTCTCTGGAACCGACTGATTTGCTCCAACAGTGCGCAAGTCCCGGAAGGAAGTAATTACGCGAGCAGTCTACGTCTCTTATGGAATTCTGGGCATGTCTACGTTTCCACCGAACTCGGCACGGTTGCCGCTTTTGATGCAGCAGATGGTCTGCCCGTTTGGTATCACATTTATCCTCGAACCGCCAATCCCGAGAAAGCCAAGACCACAGGCCGACTTTCAGCAATGATTCTGATTCATGAGGGAATTCTGATCGCCGCACCCGGTGACAGTGATCGTGTTTTTGCGTTGGAGCAACAGACTGGTGAAACTCTCTGGTCTCAACCTCGAACCTCCGATCAACAACTTCTCGGAATGGCGAAAGATCGCGTTTTTCTCACTGGAAAATCTCTGGAAGCCCGTCATCTGTCCGATGGTCAGCGTGAATGGCAATTTTTCTCGCGAGCGGCTGAACTACAAGGGCAGGGGAGCGGCGTGGTCACTCACGATGCGGTTTGGTGGCCCACAGCAACCGAAGTCCTGATCTTTGACACGATTGATGGCCAATTGATTCGGCGTATCAACTTACTCCGCAATCATCAATTGCAGGGTGGTCATCTTGTCGGTCACCCCGATGGACTGATTCTTGCGAATCCCACTCACATGACGGTCTTCTCTCCCTGGGGTGAAAAACCTACTCCAGAACCTTGAGTTTCAAATCTTTAAACTCAACCTTCATCGGTCCACCAGAGTGGACCTGTAGTGCGATCACGCCGGATGTTTCTCCTTCTGCATCGTCAAGATCAACGCACAGTTTACCATTCAGGTATGTTTGAATGTGATGCCCTTTGGCGACGATACGGTATTCATTCCATTCGCCCGCTTTGACGTGTTGGGTGGCGTCTTTATTCCATAACATTTTACGACCATGTTCGTGATACAACTTCCCCCACCACTGTTGTCCCATATCCGCTTGATACCCACGAGCTAGACCATCCGGTAGAACTTCACTGCGAAACTGTACACCACTGTTAGCATCATTGGGAGTCAATCGAACATTCATGGTCAGATCAAAATCCTTCACGATCAAATCACTGTAGAGGAAGGAGTTCTTTTTGATCCCGGTTTCAGTGTGACCGACAATGACTCCTTCTCTCACACTCCACAACGACTCGTCTCCCTTCCAACCTGTGAGATCCTTGCCGTTGAAAAACGTCTTGGTATTTTCGGGAGTAGCGGGTTTGCGGTTGCGAAGAACGGCCGGATGTTTCGGCTCGGAGACCTGAGCTACCAACGGTACAGAGAGGACGAGCATCAGAAACAAAGGAAGCCAACAGGTGATTGATCGTTTTCGCATGAGCATCGTTCCAAGTTGAAAGATCGAAAAAAGAAGGTGACAAGATTGAATACTTGAATTGTTACTGCAACGTGAATTCAGGGAGCTTCACAATCTCACCACCTTTGGTGGTTGATTCATGAGCACACAAGCCGACGCAGGTCCAGTTGGCCGATTGCACCGCGTTTGGCCAGGGATCACGATCCTCAAGAATCGCCGTCAGGAACTCATTCACCAGATGAGGATGCGAACCGCCGTGTCCATTACCTTGAATAAATGAGAGATGTTCGGAATCGTGAATTTCCTGGGGCTGTGTGAATTTCTGAATTTCGTCTGGTAAGAGATGAGCGAAGTCAGGCACTGTGACCAGTTCCGGAATTTCGTGCTCAGCTTTTTTGGCCGTATGAATGACGTGCTCTTCGTTTTCGACGAGCGTCCACTCGAAGCTCTTCTTCGTGCAGTAAACGTCAAAGCTTTCGCGATATTGACGAGCCACGTCATACAAAAATCGCCAGATTTGAGCCGCGACGTCTGAGTCTTTAATGGCCATGTGACATGATTCAACGGCGTATTTATTGCCAGACTTCTCGGCAATGGAGTCCCGCACTGTTCCCGAACCAAAGCAGGAAACATATTCGGCCACACCATCGACAAGACCCAAAATTGGGCTGACAACGTGAGTCGCGTAGTGCATGGGAATCATCTCTTCCCAATAACTGGGCCAATCATCCATATCTTGCGGGTGAGAGGCTTTCATGTATTGGATCTTGCCGAGTTCGCCTTTCTCGTAAAGCTCTTTAATGAATAAAAACTCGCGGCTGTAGACCACTGTTTCCGCCATCATGTATTTGAGGCCGGTTTCCTGAACCTTTTCGACAATCTGCCGACATTCATCGATGGTGGTGGCCATCGGAACGGTACACATCACATGTTTGCCAGCATCGAGTGCTTTCAAAGACATCCAGGCGTGATCAGGAATCGGCGAATTGATATGAACGTAGTCGATGTCTGGGTCGGCGAGCACGTCGTCGTAACTCGTATATCGTTTTTCGATACCAAACTGATCACCAACTTTATTCATCTCGGCTTCGTTACGCCGACAGATGGCGGCAACCTTGGCGCGTGAATCGGCTTGGTAGATGGGAATAAACTCGGCACCAAAGCCGAGGCCGATCATGGCTATGTTGATTTGTTGATCGCTCATGGTGTGTCCTCGTTGTGTGTGGATATTTGACGCATATCGTCTCGTGTGTCTGGTGTTAAAAAACGAAACTCTACACTACACCGAGAACAACGCGAAGTATTGAAAAAAGGCGTTGAAGAATAGCACTATTTCACAATCGTGATGAAATCATGATTGACCACGATTTTTACGAAGCACACGAATAAAAACAAGTTGTGTACCGGATGGATGAGACTTGATTCGTGGTTGTATCGCAGACAAGTCAGAAGGAAAACTAACCACGAATTATTCAAATCAAACGAATGAAAAAAAAAGACTTAATTTGTCGAGTAGTAAAGATAAGAATAGTATTCTGGGAGGAGGTCGTATGCCGGAAATTGTCTACAAAGAAGAGTCGTACAAAATCATGGGAGCTTGTTTCGAAGTCTATAATCTAGAGCGCGTGAAGTTTAACTGTAGCGGTAGCCGCAGTGCTTCAGGTAGTTCCGACATTCCGATTCTGTGATCCGATCCACCAATTTTCCGCAGGCATCCCATAACCCTTCCACAGTCCGTTCCTACGCACTTTTGATCAACCACTTGAACTTGGAGAATGCCAATTCAATCGGATTCAAGTCCGGTGAGTACGGCGGCAGAAACCACAGCTCGGCATCGGCCCCTTCAATCGCTTCTCGGGCCTCCGCTCGTTTATGGCTCGAAAG